>DASVQH010000523.1:0-31106 GCA_036389195.1 Solirubrobacteraceae bacterium | reverse complement strand
GCTCGCCATGACCACCGCGGCGGTGGCGTCGCTGTTCGTCAGCGAGGACGAGGCGCCCGTGGAGATCCGCACCGTCGAGTTCGAGCGCGAGGCGCTGGAGGTCCTGCGGCGCCTCGACGAGCGGTTGGAGCGCCTCGAGCGGCGGGTGGGCGAGTGATGGCCCGCGTGTCCGCCCTGACCATCGCGCCCGTGAAGGGCATGCGCCTCGCCGCCGTCGACGCGATCGAGGTCGGCGCGGCAGGTGCCGCCGGCGACCGCGCGTTCTTCGTCCGCGGCCGGACGGGCCGCATCGCCTCGACCGCGCGCCACCCGGCGCTGACCCAGATCGTGCCGACGTACGACCGGGCGGCGTCGCGGCTCGCGCTGACGTTCCCGGACGGCACGGTGGTCGACGGCGAGGTCGTCCCCGGCGACCCGGTCGAGACGGCGTTCTACGACAGCCGTCGCGTCGCCGGCCGCGTGGTGCGCGGCCCGTTCGCCGAGGCCATCTCCAAGCACCTCGGCCGGCCGGTGCAGCTCGTCCTGCGCGACGCCGCCGAGCGCGGGGGCGACGACGCCCCGCTGACGCTCATGTCCGAGGCCTCGCTGGGCGCCGTCGCGGAGGCCGGCGGCTGGGGCGGCGCGGTCGACGGCCGGCGCTTCCGGATGACGCTGACCATCGAGGGCGTCGAGGCCTGGGAGGAGCACGGCTGGGGCGGCCGGCGGCTCGCGGTGGGCGACGCGCTCGTCGAGGTCGACGCGCCGGTGGTGCGCTGCGCGGTCACCACCCGCGACCCCGACGACGGCCATCGCGACCTCCCGGTGCCGCGGACGCTGGCCCAGCTGCGCGGCAAGCGCGACGTGACCTTCGGCGTCTGGCTCGGGGTCGTGCGCGGCGGGACGGTTCACATCGGCGACCCGGTCGAGCCGAGCGGCTAGAGCCGCAGGACGTGCCCTCGGCGGGGATCGGCGGAGCCGTCGGCGAGCGCGCGCCAGACGCGCTCGACCGCCTCGGCGCCCTCGCCGTGCTCGATCTCCAGCCAGTCGCCGACCCGGGCGATGAAGGCGTCCCAGGCCGTCTCCATCCGGCGCCCGAGCTCCGCCCCGCCGAGCTCGGTCCGCAGCCGCAGGAGGTGGTCGGGGGCGAAGAAGAACGCCGGCCGCGGGCCCGGGAGGTCGCGCGGCGTCGGGCCGGCCTGGTCCCAGTGCGCCGCGCCGACGACGGCCGAGTGGCGCAGCCGCTCGCCGGCGGCCCCGTGCACGGCCGCGCGGACCGCGCCGTCGCCGGCCATGTCGACGTAGACGAGCGGCGCATCGCCGGCGAGCCCGTCGGCGATCTCGCCGTACTCCACGACCGCGTCGTAGACGCCCAGCGACTCGACGAACGCGCGGTTGCGGGCCGACGTGAGCCCGACGACGGCGGGTCCGGCCTCGTGGCGCGACAGCAGGAACGCGAGGCCGTAGGCCGTCTTGCTCGACGCGCTCGAGAGGACGACCGTCGTCGCGCCGAACGACCGCTGCTCGTCCAGGAAGGCGGCGAGCAGGAAGGACGTGCCGAAGAGCGGGCGCAGCAGGAGCGTCTCGTCGGGCTTCGGGGCGTCCGGCGGGGTGAGGACGTACTCGTTGTAGATCGGCGGCAGCTCGGCGCGGTGCGGCGCGGCGTCCACGAGCCCGCGGCCGCGCTGCTGCGGCCGGACCGTGAGGTCGCCGGCCAGCGGGAAGAAGCCGTAGTAGCGCTGGCCGGGCTCGACGCCCGCGGCGCGCGAGGACACGACCTCGCCGAAGCCCCACACCGGGACGCGGCCCCACGCCGGGTCCTCGGCAGGGAAGAAGTTCCAGTACGCCATCGCCTCGCCGAACACGGCGTAGGTGAAGTTGTTGGCGGTCAGCCCGAAGCGCTCGACGGCGAGGACGGCCTCGCCCTCGGCCGGCTCGGGCGCCTCGCCGGGGACGACGCGGGTGGTGCGGATGTCGTCGCGGCGAACTTCGAAGGCGGGCATGGGCGCGACCCTACATCGGAGGAGATGGGCTTGACCGCAGGGCGGCGCGGCGGTTGAGTCGCCCGTATGGAGTTCACCGCGGCGGCACCGAAGTACGACCGGTTCATGGGGCGCTACTCGACCAGCATGGCTCCCGGGTTCGCGGACGCGGCGGGGGTGACGGGCGGCATGACCGTGGTCGACGTGGGCTGCGGCCCGGGGGCCTTGACGGAGGAGCTCGCCCGGCGGGTCGGGGCGGCGAGCGTGGCCGCGATCGACCCGGCCCCGCGGTTCGTGGCCGCCTGCCGGGAGCGCCACCCGGAGGCCGACGTCCGCGAGGGCGGGGCCGAAGCGCTTCCGTGGCCTGACGGCGCGTTCGACGCCGCGCTGTGCTCGCTGGTGATCGCGTTCATGCGAGACCCCGAGCAGGGCTTGCGCGAGATGGCGCGCGTCACGCGCCCGGGCGGGACGGTGGCGGCGTGCATGTGGGACACCGCCGGCGGGGGGATGACGATGCTCAGCACGTTCTGGGCGGCCGCCCGCTCGGTCGACGCCGCGGCGCCGGGCGAGCAGCGCCGGGCCGGCGTGACCGAGGGCGACCTCGGCGACCGGTTCCGCCGGGCGGGCCTGGCCGACGTCTCCGAGGGCGCGCTGCACGCGCGCGTGGACTACGCGGACTTCGACGATCTCTGGGAGCCGTTCACCTACGGGGTCGGCCCGGCCGGCCAGTACCTGATCGGGCTGCCCGCCGAGCAGCAGGCGCGGGTGCGCGACGCCGTCCGGGAGGTCCTGCCCGCGGGGCCGTTCTCGCTCGGCGCGCGAGCGTGGTTCGCCCGCGGCACGGTGGCTTCCTGACGGGCGGGCCGGGATCGGTTACGGTCGCACGACCACCGTTCGAACCGAGGTCAGGGACATGCGTTCTCGCTTGGTCACCGTCGTGCTCGCGCTGGCCGGCCTGCTCGCCGCGGCCTCGTGCGGCCACGACGCCAAGGGCTCCGGCTCGTCCCAGCCGGCAGCCGGCGCCGGCCTTGCGCGGATTCTCGACCAGCCGAAGCTCGGGAGCCTCGCCACGGCGAGCGGTCCGTCGCTCAAGCCGACGACGGACGCCCAGACGTTCGCGGTCGGCAACGGGTGGCTCTACAACGTCGAGCCCGGCGACGCCTTCGCGCTCGGCAAGCGGCTGCAGCAGCACGGCTTCGTCGCCGGCGCCAGCCGTTTCTACGGTCGCGACCCGAACGCGCCGACGACCGGGCCCGAGCCGCTCGGCGTCACGGCGACGATCGAGCTCCGCGACGCGGCCGCGGCCCGGGCCGAGGCCGACGCGCAGTTCAAGGCCGCGTTCAAGGCCTGCCCCGGCGGCCCGTGCGCGACGGCCGGCGAGCTGCCGGTCGAGGGCATCGCGGGCGTGCAGGCCGCGACCTTCAGGCGCGACGTCCGCGGCGAGCGGATGTACGAGTACATGGTCGTGTTCGCCAAGGGCCCGGTCGCCGCGCAGGTCTACGCGAGCTCGCTGAAGAAGGACGGGATGGGCGGCGCCGTGGTCTCGACCGCCCGGACGCTCTACGACCGGCTCCCCGCGTCGTAGCGGCTTGACGCGAGCGGTGGGCTGGAGCCGGCCGTCGCCCGCAGGCCGGCCAGGAGCTGGTCGAGGGCGAACTCGTAGTGCTCGTCGCTGCCGTATGCGCCCATCGGGCCGGCCACGGCGACCGTGAGAGGGAAGTCGCCCGGCGGCAGCGCCACGAGCGTCGCGCTGACGTCGGCGCCCAGGCCATCGGGGCTCCGGGCCCGGGCGGCGGTGAACGCGGACCAGCCGTAGTTGAGGGCGACGACGCCGCTGAAGGCGGCGACGGCGCGGTCGCCGGAGAGCCCGCCCCGCCGGAGGATGCCGAGCGCGTGCTCGCCGATGCGGACCGCGCCCATTCCCGGATTGGGTCGGGCGACGAGCGGCGCCACGGCCCACGGGTGGTCGGCGAGGAGGCGACGGTGGGCGCGGGCGAACCCGCGCAGGTCCTCGACCCAGTCCTCGCCCGCCGGGCCGGCCTCGAAGCGGCCGAGGACGCGGTCCAGGAGCCCGTCGACGAGCTCCTCCTTGGTGGCGAAGTGGTTGTAGAGCGCCATCGGCGCGGCGCCGAGCCGGGCGGCGACCGCGCGCACGCTCAGCGCGTCGAAGCCCTGCGCCGCGACGACCTCGGCGGCGTCGAGGACCACCGACGGGGTCAGCGAGCCGCGCGGGCGGCGCGAGCGGGGCTTGGGCGTGTCGCTCAACGGAGGTCTTGACAAGTCGGTGACGTACGGCGTACGTTAGGGCCGTAACGTACACCGTACACAAGGACGAGGACACGATGACCTTCACACGCTGGCTCCCGACGTTCCTGGCCTTCCCGCCCGCCGGCTACCTGGCGTTCGAGACCCTCGGCTCGCTCGACGGCCCGGTCTCCGCCGGCGCCGGCGGTCTCCTCGCCGGCACGGTCATCGGCGCGGCGCAATGGCTGGCGCTGCGGTCGTCCGGGGTCGGACGGCGCTGGGTGGCCTGCACCGCCGCCGCGATGGCGGCCGGCACCGCGCTCGCCGCGGCCGTGACGGGCGCCGGCACCGACCTCGGCGACGTGCTGCTCATGGGTGCCCTCACCGGCGCGGCGATCGGCGCCGCCCAGGCCGCCGTCCTGGCGCCGGGCCCGCGCGGCGCGGCGGCGTGGACCGCCGTGAACGCCGGCGGCTGGCCGCTCGCGTGGCTGGTGTCGTCGGGCGTCATCGACCTCGACCGCGGCTGGTACGTGTTCGGGGCCAGCGGCGCGCTGGTCCTGACCCTCCTGACCGGACTGACGCTGCAGTGGATGATCGCCGCCCCGTCCCGCCGCGCTTCCTTCGTGGCCGCCTGAGCCCATGAGCACCGCCACCATCGCCGCGCTCCTGCTGATCGCGGTGCCGCTCGCCTTCAACGCCGCCTTCGCGGGACTCGCGACGCGTTTCGACTACCCGGACGTCCTGCGCCGCCCCACCGGCGACGTGCTGTCGTCGTTCCGCGCCGGCGGCACCTCGCTCGTGCTGCTGTGGTGGGCCTTCGCCCTCACCGCGCTGCTGATGACGCCGCTCGTCGTCCTGCTCTCGCGGGCGATCCCCGACGCGGATCCCACCCTGCTCGCGGTGACGACGACGGTCGGCGTGCTGGCGGCGGCCGTCCAGTTCCTCGGCCTCGTCCGCTGGCCGTTCCTGGTGCCCTACCTGGCGCGCAGCGCGGCGACGCCGGGCGCGAGCGAGGCCCGCCTCGAAGCCATCGACGTCGTGTTCCAGGCGTTGAACCGCTACCTCGGCGTCGCCGTCGGCGAGCACCTCGGCTACCTGCTGACCGGCGCCTGGACCACGCTCGCCGGCATCGCCCTCACGCAGACCGCCGCGACGCCCGGCGCGCTCGGCGTGGTCGGCGTCGTCGTCGGCCCGGTGCTCATGGTCTGCTCGCTGGAGTTCGTCGGCCGCCACGAGCCGACCGGCTGGCGGCCGGCGGAGCGGCTCACGCCGATCGCCTACGTCGCCTGGTCGCTCTGGCTCGTGGCGATCGGCGTCGCGCTCCTCGCGTAGCCCGGCGAACCGCCGCGCGCGCCACCGGCGGCGACGACCGTGGGCACGAGCACCGGCCGGTCCCCGCCGGGGGTGGCCACGAACCAGCATTCGGCGATCAGCGAGGCGAGAAGCCGCTCAACCGAGCGGCTTCTCCGGGCCTGATAGTGGAGACGGCGGGAATTGAACCCGCGTCCGCAATCGCGTGAAACCAAGAAGAAAGAGGGTCCTCTGGCGGTGCCATCGCGGCAGCAGCCGCCGCCGAGTCGGCGCGCAGGTCGGCCGGAAGCTCGGCGCCGGCCACCGTCGATGCGGCGCTGCGGCAGCACGCCGCCAGCTCCTCCATCCGGTGCCCGGCTCGACCCGGACCCTGGCCCGTGGCCGCGGTCCGCAGCACGAGAGACCGCGACAGGCGGCAGCCGTCTAGCTCACGGGCGGGGTGACCTAGCCAGTCGACGCGGAAGTCAGGGCCGGCGTCGTCCCACGCCGCGAGGACGGTGTAGATCTCTCGCCCCAGCCGGTGGGTTTCGCCGCTCATGACTGAACCTACGGCAGCTGGCGCCGACTGCGCCGTTGGCGGCACTCAGCCGACGTTGTGCCGACCTGACGGCATCTGCGAGCTGAGGTGGCGCCGAGTCGCCGACGTGAGCACACCGCGTCGACAGCAAGCGCGGCTAGTAGCAGCGCTCGCGTCGCCGTGGCCGAGGCGGCGCCGTACGCGCCGCGCCCTCAGTCCGCTGGGGTTGCCACCCAGCTGGCCAGCAGGTCCAGCGCTTGGGCTGACCGGCTGGCTGGCTCGGCGCTGAAGACCGCGAGGCGCAGTCCGCTGTCCGCGGTGAGTTCCATGACCTCGTATTCGAGTTCAAGCTCGCCGACGCTCGGATGGTTCAGGCGCTTACGTCCGGTCTGGTGGTTGCGGACGTTGTGGGCGGCCCACCATTTGCGGAAGGGCTCGCTGCGCGTCGACAACTCACCGACGAGATCGGTCAGGGCACGGTCGTGCGGATTGCGGCCCGCTTCGGCGCGGAGGTTGGCCACGAGATCCTTGGCGTTCTTCTCCCAATCGGGGAAGAACTCCTGGGCCTGCGGGTCGAGGAAGGTGAACCGCGCGGCGTTCGGAGGCTGCTCGGCACTTTCGAACAGCGGTGCGTAGAGGGCGCGTCCGAGCGTGTTAGCCGTGAGGTAGTCGCCTCGCATGTTGCTGAGCGTGGCCGGCGCGCTGATCGAGTCGACGATGCGCTGGACGACCGGACGGACCTTCTGCGTGCTTGCGCGCCGGGTCCGCCGGGTGGAGATCGGGCGCGCCGCGCGGGCGAGGTCGAACAGATGCGCACGCTCGGCATCATCGAGTTGCAGCGCGTCGGCGAGCACTTCCAGCACGCCGTCGGAGACGCCTGATACGTCACCGCGTTCGAGGCGGCGGTAGTAGGCAGCACTGACACCGGCCAGCGACGCAACCTCTTCGCGGCGCAGTCCGGGCACCTGCCGCCGGCCGTAGCTGCGCAGGCCCGCCCGCTCCGGCGTGATCTTGGCCCGGCGGCTTACGAGGAACTCCGACAGCTCAGTCGCTGCGTCCATGGGCCACAGGCTACGGCCGCGAACGGGCGCGGAGGGGCCTTGCCAGTACCCCTCGAACAGGGCCCGCTCGGGGCGCCGGATCTGAGGCACAGTGAACCCATGCCCAATGAGACCCCCATGGTTCCCACTGCGACCTTGAACAACGGCGTCGAGATGCCGCTGCTCGGCTTCGGCGTCTATCAGGTGCCTGCCGATGAGACAGAGAAGGTCGTCACCGACGCCCTCGAAGTCGGCTTCCGCGCGCTCGACACCGCCGCTGCCTACGGCAACGAGGAGGCCGTCGGCCGCGCCATCGCCTCAAGCGGCATCCCGCGCGAGAAGATCTTCGTGACCACCAAGCTCTGGATCCAGAAGGAGCCCGGCCAGGAGTCCGTCAAGCGCGCGTTCGCACGGTCGCTTGAACGGCTCGCTCTCGACTACGTGGACCTCTACCTCATCCACCAGCCGCTCGGCGACTACTACGCGGCCTGGCGGGCGATGCAGGAGTTCAACCGCGAGGGCCGGGCCAAGGCCATCGGCGTCTCGAACTTCTATCCCGACCGGCTTGTCGACCTGATCTCCCACAACGAGGTCGTCCCGGCGGTCAACCAGATCGAGACGCACCCGTACAACCAGCGCCAGGCCGACCAGGCCGTCATGCGCGAGCACGACGTCGCGCAGAGTCCTGGGGCCCGTTCGCGGAGGGCAAGAACAACATCTTCTCCGACCCGACGCTCAGCGAGATCGGCGCCGCACATGGCAAGTCCGTCGCCCAGGTGATCCTGCGTTGGCTCACGCAGCGCGACGTCATCGTGATCCCGAAGTCGGTGCGCGCGGAGCGGATGCGCGAGAACATCGACGTCTTCGACTTCGAGCTGAGCGAAGACGAAATGGCACGCATCGCCGGCCTCGACAGCGGCGGCACGCTCTTCTTTGACCACGCTGACCCCGCGATGGTCAGCTGGCTCAACGGGCGCGCCGAGTGACCGCGACATGGACCGGCGCGAGTTCCTCCGCCTCGCGGCGACCGGGCTCGCCGGAGGCGCGACGTTGAGCGCGTGCGGCGAGACCAACCGACCGCAAGCAAGCCGCAGCCGGCGCCCCGAGCGCCAGGCCGGGGGAGACCGACGCGTCCTCCTGGCCTACTTCTCACGCCCAGGCGAGAACTACTGGAACGGCGGCCGACGCGACCTCGAAATCGGTAACACCGAGGTCCTCGCCCGCAAGCTCGCGGACCGGCTCGACTGCGACCTGCACCGCATCGAAGCGGCCGAACCGTACGCCGACGACTACGAAGAAACCGTCGCGCGCAACGTCCGCGAGCAGGAAGCAGATGCGCGCCCACGGATCGCCAATCCGCTCGACTCCATCCGCGATTACGAGACGGTGCTGCTAGCCAGCCCGATCTGGAATGTCCGGCCGCCGATGATCATGGCCACGTTCATCGAAAGCCAAGACTTCGCAGGCAAGACCCTCTTGCCGCTCACCACCTACGCGATGAGCGGCCTGGGTAGCGCCCCGCGCGAATACGCCCAGCGATGCCGCGGCGCGCGCATCGGGCAGGGCCTCGCCGTCCGCGGCGAGGAGGTCCGCTCGGCCGACGACGACATCGAGGCTTGGCTGGCACAGGCCGCGCTTCCCACCTTCTCACCGAAAGGCAGCACGCGTTGAACTACCGGCCGCTCGGACGCACCGGCGTCCACGTCTCCCAGCTGTGCCTCGGGACCATGATGTTCGGCGCGTGGGGCAACTCGGACCACGACGCCTCGATTCGCATCATCCACGCCGCGCTTGACGCCGGGATCAACTTCGTCGACACCGCCGACATCTATTCAGCGGGCGAATCCGAGGAGATCGTCGGCAAGGCGCTCAAGGGCCGCCGCGACAACGTTGTGCTCGCCACCAAGCTCGGCGTCCCGATGGACGACGACCCAAACCACCGCGGCGGCTCGCGCCGCTGGATCGTCACCGAGGTCGAGAACTCGCTTCGTCGGCTCGGCACCGACTGGATCGACCTCTATCAGCTGCACCGCCCCGACCCGCACACCGACATCGACGAGACGCTCGGCGCCCTGACCGATCTCGTTCAGCAGGGCAAGGTTCGCTATATCGGCTCCTCGTCGTTCTCCGCCGGGCAGATCGTCGACGCGCAGTGGGTGGCCCGCGAGCGCGGATTCGAGCGCTTCCGCACCGAGCAGCCGCCGTACTCGCTGCTGACTAGGGGCATCGAACTCGATGTGCTCCCGACCGCCCAGCGGCACGGCATGGGGATCCTGACCTACAGCCCGCTCGGAGGCGGCTGGCTGTCGGGCAACTGGTCAGCCGACAGCTCGCCGACATCGCCCGCTCGCCAGCGGTTGGCCGCCCGGTTCGACATGGACCTCCCGGACAACCAGCGCAAGCTCGAAGCCGTCGATCAGCTCACCAAGGTTGCCGACGGAGCCGGCATCTCGATGATCGAGCTGGCCATCGCTTTCGTGACCAGCCATCCCGCCGTGACCGCGGCGATCATCGGCCCGCGGACCTTGGAGCAGCTCGACAGCCAGCTGCCTGCCGCCGCAGTCGAACTCGACGACGCAACCTTGGACCGGATCGACGAGATCGTCGCCCCAGGCGTCACCATCAACCCCGCCGACAACAGCTACGGCGAGCAGGTCTTGTCACGGGCCGCACGCCGCCGCGCGTGATCTGACGTCGGCCGAAAGGTCGGACCGCCCTGCGCCGGCGCTGATGGAGGCGACCGACCTGTTCATGTTCGCCGACGACCTCTGGGACCGGCTGAACCAGCTCGGCGTCCCCATGCACCTCGCGGTCCCCATCACCACGCGCCGCGCCGAGGTGAGCGGCATCAGCGACCGGAGCGCCGCTTGATCGGTAGAACCCACGGTGCGCGCACCGCGAGCGACCCCGGCCGCACCATCCGGCCGTTATGCGAACGTGTGTTCGTGCCAAGAGACCAGCCCCTATTCGCCGAAACGAGACGCGTGGCCAGCAGCAGCAGCATCGAGTGGACCGAGGCCACATGGAACCCGGTGACCGGATGCGACCGCGTTTCGCCGGGCTGCGCCCACTGCTATGCGCTCGACCTCGCCGCTCGTCTCAAGCGCATGGGCCAGGCGAAGTACCAGCGCGACGGTGAGCAGCGCTCAAGCGGGCCGGGGTTCGGAGTGACGCTGCACCCCGCGACAGTTAGCGCGCCGCTGCGCTGGAAAACGCCGCGCGTGATCTTCGTCAACTCGATGAGCGACCTCTTCCACGAGGAGATCCCGCTCGACTTCATCCAGAAGGTGTTCGCAGTCATGCGCGACGCCCACTGGCATGTCTTCCAGGTCCTTACCAAGCGGCACGAGCGCATGCTCGATCTCGCCGGCGAGATCGACTGGCCGCCAAACGTGTGGATGGGCGTGAGCATCGAGAACCGCCGCTTCGTTCATCGCGCGGACCGCCTACGCGAGGTGCCAGCTGCTGTGCGCTTCATCTCCGCCGAGCCGCTGCTGGGCCCGCTGGACAACCTCGACCTCGAAGGCATCCACTGGCTGATCGCCGGTGGCGAGTCAGGCCCCAAGCACCGACCGGTGCGGCCTGAATGGGTCCGCGCCATCCGCGACGAATGCTTAGCTGCCGGTGTGCCGTTCTTCTTCAAACAATGGGGCGGCCTACGCTCGAAGTCAGGCGGCAGGCTTCTGGACGGGCGCGAGTACTCAGAGATGCCGCCGACGGTCCAGGCAGTTGTCGCGTGAGCTAGCCGACGACGATCCGCTGAAGTGGCGCTACACCGAGCACGCTCGGGCCAAGCACGCGATCCAGTGGACCTATCTCGGCGCCTGGCTGCCGATCCTCGGCACGCGGTTCTCGCCGCTGGTGTTGTTCGACGGCTTCGCCGGCCGCGGCCGCTACAGCACCGGCGAAGACGGCTCTCCGCTGCTGTTCTGGAAGCGATCAGTCGAAGCGGTCGAAGGCGGACGCCCGCGCGAGGTGCGCATCCGCTGCGTCGAAGCCAACCGCGGCAACTACGAGAACCTGCGCGAAGTCATTCAGTCGCTGCGCCACCCCGGCGTCCAGATCGCTTCGACACACGGCAAGTTCGCGGAGGAGGCCGCTGCTGCAGCGGCGAGACTGCGGGCGTGGCGTCGGATCCCGCCGTCGTTCTGGACTGCCGATCCATACGGCTTCAGCGGCGTGCCGTTGGACACCATCGCCGACCTCATGCACCTGCCGAGGTCCGAGGTGCTGATCACCTTCATGGTCCGCGACATGCGCCGCTTTCTCGGCGAGCCCAACTTCGACGCCCCGCTCAACCAGTTCTTCGGCGGAGACGCGTGGCGCCGCTGCGTCGACATGCAGGACGCCGATGACCGCGAACGTTGCCTGCTGCTGACCTACTCGGAGCTAATCCGCAACGGCATCGCCCGCTTCGCCACGCCCTTCCGGGTCTTCGAGGACGAGCGCCGACAGACCCTCTACTACCTGGTGCACCTAACCAACGAGCCACTTGGGATGCGCAAGATGAAAGAGGCGATGATCAAGGAGTCGCCCGACATGACGTTCTGGCCGGTCACCGTGCGCCCGCCCGACCAGCTCGCGCTCGACACCCAGGAGCAAGCGCCCTACCCCAGCCTCCAGCGCCACCTGTTAGACACCTACGGTGGGCGGACCCTTAGCTTCGAGGATCTGCTCAACACCGACTACCCCGAGGGCTTATGGCTGGAGCCGGACTACCGCGCGGCCATCCTCGACCTCGAACATCGCAGCGAGCAGGCGCAGGTGAGCCGTGAGCGGGACACTCCGACGGGTCGCGCACCGCGAGGGCTGCAGCTGCCCGACAACGTGACGTTCTCGTCGCAGACCAGTTTTCTCTAGCAGTCGACAAGCGAATACGCCCCAGTGAGCGTTAGCGGGTCGCAGAGGACCGTCGGATGAATGTCTCGGCCGGGCTTGACTTCAGTGCGCGTTCAGCCACCGTAAGGAGGCGTTTCTCGACGCCGTGGCGCCGGACCCGGCCCGGTGCGGGGTCTGGCGTCGACGTCTCCGCGGCAGGCGGGAGCGCCGACTTAAGCTGCCGCACATGACCGACGAGGAAGAAGGCGAGCGGGGTTTCTGCGAAGCGGGTAATCACCCCGACGACTACGAGGCGGTCTTCGGCTGCCCGATGCTTCACGAGCCGTCGACCACATGGGCTCACTGCGAGGACCACGCCGACGAGGCGCTTGCCGACATCGCCGACATGGCGCGCGACCACGGCATGAGCTTTGAGGCGACGATGCGGGCCGTCGCCAAGCTGTACGGCGATTCAGAGCGTGACGAGGATGCGGTCTTCCTCGCCGAGCGACTGTCCGACCTACCGCGCGATGAGTCGGTCGACCTGACGCCCTGGCAAGCCGCCGGCTTCAGTGATCTCGACGCCTTCCAGTGGCTGGTGGCCGGTGCGACGTCGCCGCCTCAGGCGCAAGAGACGTCCGAACATCTCGCGGCCTGGGAGGCAGTTGCCTGGGCCAACACCGGCGTGCCCGCCCCCGAGGCTGGCCGCTGGCGTGCGCTCGGGATTACCAATCCGCGCGATGCCCATTCGTTCCATGCGAACGGCATCTCGCCGGAGCAAGCGGCTCCGCTTCTCGCTGCCGGAGCCACGATTCACGAGGCGCTGGACAAGCTCGCTTTCAGTTAGCTCCGGAGGTCGACGAGGAGTCAGACCGCACCGGCCATGCATCTCCTAATGTCCGCTCCGATCTTCGAGCGCATCTCAAGCGCCTCATCTCGCAAGCCCAACCGCGTGCTCACCACCATCAGCGCCGCTACAGCCATCGCGGCCGCGCGGTGAGCGTCGCCAGGAAGGCCGGCGTGCACGGCGCGCATCGCCGTCTCGCCGCCTTGAAGCCCAAAGCCGAGCGCGGGCGAGAAGCCTGACGTCCGTGCCTGGATGAAAGCCACCCACTCGTCCACTTCGCGCTCCCACTCCCCCAGCGGCGGACGACGCTCGTCTGCCTGCAGCGCTGAACCGAGCGCGTCTACCGCGGCACGGCGCGTTTCGAACGACGTTCCGAGCAAGCCGGCGTCGATCAAGCAACGGCAGTCACTCGGACAGCTCGGCCGGATCAGCCACTCGCGCGCGGCATGACGCCAGACGATGAACCGGCCGTCGGCCGTACGGTAGAGCCCACCTGTGCGCGAGGAACCACGATTGAGTGCGACTGGAGTGAGCTTGGGGAGCGATGTCTTACGCATGGCCCAGCGTTATCAGCCTTGCTCTCCAAACAGCCGCTGAACCGATGCGACACCGGGAGGCGAGCATCGAGGATGCGACGAGCGAGCTAGCTCAGGCCAAGTCGCCTCCGGCGAAGTGGGGCGACGTCGCGGCCGACTGCCTCCCGGATGAAGCGACCCATGCCGCGCCGTTCTAAGTCGCGGCTGAAGCCGTCCTCTGGCCGGATGCCGGCAATCGCGGCGTAGACGTGTGCTGCCGAGCCGGCGATGACGTCCGCGACCTGCACTCGGGCGTCGTCATCGGAGCGGACAAACGAGATGCCACGCATTCCGACCGGCAGGTTGAGCTGAACATGACCAACCATGATGCTGCGCGCCGCTTGTTCTGCGGGACGGTCGGCGTCGGCTAGGTCCGCCGGACGGCCTCTGAACTCAGCAGCACGCACCAGCTCAGCGGCCCACCGCGAAGCGGTGTTGGATTCGTCGTGCACGATCTCGAAGCGCTCGAACCGCTGCGACCAGTGCCCGGCCTGCCACCACAGCGCAGCGAGATGCGGATCGAGGGCGTCCGCGCGCGTTGTGAACTCCGCCGCGAGTTCGTCCTCGGTGTCCATCATGGTGTCGAGCACCGCGTGAACCGAGTCGTCGCGGACGACTAGACGTGCGCGCTGGAGAGCCTTGATGAAGGCGGCGGCGCGCGCAGGGTCGTAGTCGCGGACCATGGGTACGAAGGCGGCCGCCAGGTCCGCGTACTGCGTTCCGAGCGCGCGTGGACCGTCGCGGTAGAGGGTCTCCGCCATGGAGAGCGCCTCGCCGCTCATGTACCACTCCATCTGTCGTCCCGCAGCAAGCATCCGCGCTTCAACGAGTTCGTCGACCAGCTTCGCCGCAAGCATCCAAGCCTTGTCTGCGACGAAGACTGCGGCTTGGTCCTGCTCGATGGCTAAGTCGTCAAGGAGCTGAAGCAGGTTGCGACGGCCACCCCCGCTGCGGCGAAGAACCGCGAACTTCAGCTCGCTCATCTGCGTTCGGCTGAGAGCGGCCGTGACGGCCTGTTCGGCGAGTGCCCGCTCGACCTCGACAGCGACGAGCGCGTACACCGGCTGATCGCTGTCCAGCAGGTTTTCTCCGGTGTTGCCGGCCTCGTCCATTGCCAGCACCGGCCCCATGATCCGCTCGCCCCCCGTTGTCATCGCGCCAGTCTGCCCCACTCCGGACCACGGCCGTCGCTCATGTCCTAGCCGCACGAGCGACTAGGTTGGTGCCGTGTCCGGAGAGGACGAGTACACCAACGCGGCACGCGAGGGACATCGCGCCGTCGGCCGGTACGTCATCGAGTTCTCCCAGCTGTTCTTCCGTATGCGGACCGTGATCGAGCACCGGCTGAACACGGATCCGCCGCAACTCGGAATGCTCGTGATGGGAGAGGCGACGGCGCAGCCGATTGCCAACGTCTTCTTCTCCATGTGTCGCCTCGTGGGCAATCTCGACTCCGATGAGGAGGCGATAGCCCGTGCCCTGAGCAACGCGGTCGCCGAGGCGATCAAGACGCGCAACGACGTCGCCCACGGCGACTGGTTCGTCGGATGGGGAGCGATAGACGGACCGCCAGAGCCTCCAACGCTGCAGCGGACGAAGCCTCAGCGAAAAGACGGTGCACTCGTGCAGTACGTCTGGAACATCGAGGACCTAGACCAAATGGCGGATGACCTCCTCGACCTGACCGGCCTCGTAAGTGCTTTCGGCAACCTCTGCGTCGGCCTCCACCCACGCCAGCAGGAAGAAGAGATCCGCGTGCGCGACATCCTGATCCTCCAGGACGGAAAGGTGTTGCGCGAGGGTCCTCGCGCCTGACGCTTTTCGCCGGTTCAGATCCGCGGCGAGTAGGCACGCAGTTCTGCGCCGTGCTGCCGAAGCCAACCGGCTGGTCCTTCCCAGCCTGGAAAGGCGCCGCTCAGATGTCGCCAGAAGGCTTTCGAGTGGTTCGGGACGGCTACATGGCACAGCTCGTGAACCACGACGTAGGTCATGACTTCCGTCGGCGCGATCAGAAGCCGCCAGCTGAAAGAGAGGTTGCCTGCGGGCGAACAAGACCCCCAGCGGGTTTTCTGGTCGCGGATGGACACGGAGCGATAGGGCAGGTCGAGCCGCCGCGCTTCGGCTGCGGCCACGGCCCGAATCCGTTCGCGTGCCTCGCGCCGGTACCAACGTCCGACCGCCGCCAGGCGCTCCTCGTCGGTCGGACCGAGCACCTGAAGAGTCTCCCCGGTGAATCGCGCCAGCGGCCGCGGCGCCGCGAGCACTTCGACCGACATCGCCTCCGCGCCAAGCCAAACCACACCGTCCCGGGCGAGCCCCAGCTGCGCCGGGCGTGCCTGCTCGGCCTCGACGACGGCGAGCTTTTCGGCGATCCAATGGCGGCGAGTGGCCAGTAGCCCGTCGATCTCGTCGTCACCCGTGCCGGCGGGAACGATGATCTCCAACGGCCGGCGGGGGCCGAGCAAGATACGGGTCGTGCGCGCGCGCGCCGACTCGCGCACCCTGACGGTGACGGCGCTGCCGTCGACGTCGATCTGGCGGCTGGGGCGATCTTGCAGGCTTGCGTGGGTCATCTGGCGTGGGCGGCCACGATGCGGACCGCCTCGTCGACGAAAGCGCCGTCGGTGGCGAGATCGAGGGTCCGCGGGTCCGTCGCCAGTTCACCGATGAACGCTCTGCGCAGGCCGGCCAGCACGTCGTCGCGCTCCTGCCAGCCGTGGAAGTCAGCGATCTCGCCCATCCGCGCCTCCATCTGGCGCGCCTTCTCGATTAGCACGTCCTCGTCGCCGCCGGGCAGATGCTCCTTCGCAAGTGCCAGCATGGCCTGTGCCCGCTCACTCAAACCGAGCGCCGCCTGCTGCTCACGGTCCTGCTGGTAGCCAAGCGCGAGCTGCTCGTACTGCTCCAGCAGCTCCAGAGTCACCCTGTCCGCCTCACGCTTGCGGTCGGTCAGCCGGCGCAGCCGCTCCGCCAGCGAGCGCGCAATGGGATCGTGCTCGCCGCGCACCTTGATCTCGTGGACCAGGGCGGCCTCGATCTGCGCTGCCTTCTCCTCCGCAGTCAGCTCGTCTTGCTTGATCAGCGCGAGCAGGTCGCCGTCGATCTGGAAGCGCTTGCTCTCCGCGCGCAGCGCCTGCACGTCGACGGCTTCCTGGACGATCTCGGCAGTCTTCGCGCGGAACTCGGCCGGGTCGAAGGTGTCGTCGTCGTGGAGCGCGATCCGCCACTGGGTGTGGATCGTGACCAGCCGCCGGTACTCCGCCAGGTGAGGGGCGAGGCCGGGGTCGGGCGCGAGGCTCTCGTAGATCGAACGGGCGATCTTGAAGCGCTCGTCGAACTTCTGTGCGCGCTCGCTGTCGCGCTCCAGCCGCGCCAGCAGCCAAGCGGCCTGCTCGCTCTGGCTCTTATCCGCCGGGAAGCCTGCGACCACGGCGAGCGCCTCCATGATCGCCTCGGGGAACCGCTCACGCAGCTCGTCGGCCTTGATGGCCGCCGCCTCCACATCACCGGCGTTGAAGGTCTTCAGTGCCTTCTCCAAGGCCGAGAAAACGCCCCAATAGTCGATGACGATGCCGCGGTCCTTCTTGGGATACGGCCGGTTCGTGCGGGCGATGGCCTGCAGCAGGTTGTGCCCGGACAGGCCGCGGTCGAGGAACATGACCTGCTCGATGGGCGCGTCGAATCCGGTCAGCAGCATGTTGTTGACGATCAGCAGTCGCAGCGGGTCGCTCTCACGCGTGAAGCGCTTGATCAGCTTCTTGACCGCCTTCTTCTCCGCGCCCGCCAGCGCCAGCGCGTCGGTCTCGCTCTCACCGGCGACCGCCTCGGCGTCCGTGTCGCCGTCGGTGTCCTCGACGTCCTCGCCGAGACGGGCGGCCTGGGGCTTGGCGTACCAGCGGCGGAAGCGGTCGGGATCGTCCTGAAACGCGGCCGGCACGTCCTTGCTGCGCGACATCACGACAGCGAACTCGTCGGCGCCCAGGTGCTTGGCCAGCTCCTCGGCGTACAGCACGCAGGCCTCACGGTCGACCGCGGCCAGCTGCGCCTTGAAACCCTGCGGCGCCGTGTGGTCGCGCAGGTAGGCGGCGACGTCCGAGGCGATGGCGGCGATCCGCTCGCGCTTCTTAGCGATGGTCGCCAGCCGAACCGCGTCCTCGGCCAACTGCTCGCGCTGCTCGTCGGTCAGCCCCTCGAACTCATGCTCGAACGCCTCATCGACGTCCTCGCGCTGCAACGCCCACTCGGTCAGCCGCGGCTCGTAAATGATCGGTACCGTCGCGCCGTCGTCGATGGCCTCCTTGATGCGGTAGGCGTCGAGGTAGTCCTCATGAACCAGCCGTCCGTCGTCGGTCGTGACCTGCGGCGAGAACGCGCGACGCGTCGAATGGTCGGTCGTCTCGATGGGGGTGCCGGTGAACGCGAACAGCTTGGCCTCCGGCAGCGCGTTGCGCATCCAGATGCCCATGTCGCCTTCGTGGCTGCGGTGGGCCTCATCGACAAGCACGATCACGTTGTCGCCGTTGCGGATGCCGGACAGCTCCTCGTTGAACTTGTGGACCGTGGTGACGATCACGCCGCGACGGTCGGCGGCCAGCATGCGACGCAGGTCGCCCCGGCTCTCGGCGCGAACCACGCCGTCGAACTCGCAGGCCGTGAGCGTGTCGTTTATCTGCTCGTCGAGGTCCGTGCGGTCGACAACGATGAACACGGTTGGATTGTTGAGGCCCGCGGCCAGCAACTTGCGAGCGGTGAAGACCATCGTGAGGCTCTTGCCGGAGCCCTGCGTGTGCCAGACGATGCCGCGGTCGAGCGTGCCGGATTTCACGCGGCGCACGATCTTGTCGGCCGCCCGGTACTGCTGATAGCGCGCGAGCTTCTTCGTCGTGACCCCCTCACGTGTCTCGAAGACCAGAAAGTTCGCCGCGAGGTCGACCAGCGTGTGCGGGTCAACCACGCCCCGCAGCACAATCTCCATCTCGCCGGCGCCGGCCGGTCGCTGGTGCGGGTAGGTGTCCTTCCACTCGGCGTACTTCGAGAGGCCGGGCGCGCCGGTGGCGCCCACGCGGAACTTCGAGCCGTTGCAGATGCCGGCTATGGCGGCGAACACCGTGAGGTCCGGCGCGTCCTTCCAGTAGTCGGCGAAGTCGCGCGCCGCCTTGCGGAGGTGCTCGGTCGAGGCCTTGTTCTCGACCACCATCAGCGGCAGCCCATTCACTAGGAACACCGTGTCGAGCCGCGGCTCTCGTGTCCCACCCGTCCTGAGCACGAACTCCTCGGTGACCACGAAGCTGTTGTTCTTCGGTTCTGCCAGGTCAACGAGGAAGATGTCGTCGGTCTGGCGACCCGGACGCGCGAAGTTGAAGCCGGTGCGCAGCGCCTCCAGGAACTCGCCCGGATCGGTGATGCGGCGGATCCGTTCCGCGGCGTACTCGGCGTCGTCACGGTCGAGACCCGCGTTGAGCTTGAGCAGCGCCTCGACGAGCAGCGGCTCGACGATGACTTCGCCCATGTGGGCGGCGCGTCGTGCGCTCATCTCATCGCGCGGGACAAACGTCCAGCCAAGCGCGACGGCGCCTTCGACTAGCTCACGCTGAACGGTTTCCTCGGGTCGCTCCGTGGCCATAGACGTCAACCAGTTCGCCTGAGGGAGCTACACCTGGAGCAAATCGACATCGGGAACCTCCCGGATCCCAGCCACCAGATCCTCGACGAGCACCCTCCGCAGCTTCCGCAGAGCTTCGACCTCCGTTGCTGCGGCTACTCGGGCTACGAGGAGCCGGTCAAGCGTCTTGATCACGCGCTCCTGCTCGTCGAGCGGAGGCACCGGCACCTCAAGGGCCTCGATAAGACCCTTGTTGAGGTTCGCCTGACTGCTGCCCTCCCCTTCGGCGCGCAGTGCCTCGTAGCGCGACCACAGCAAGTGAAACAGGAAACGAGGCCGGAGATCAGTGCTCGGCTGAATAGCCGCACACGCCTGATTGGTCGCCATGTCGCGCTCTAGGATCCCGCACCGCCCGCGCGTCGCGCCCTGTCCATACATAGCGACGACCACCGTCTCGGCCGGAAAGACCTTTGCAGAGGAGTTGGCTACCCCGGCCGCGGTTAAATGCTCCTCCGTGTCGCGTATCGAGGTGAAGTTCACTTCCCCCGTCTTGACCCAACAGATCTCCCCGCCGAAATACTCGGGCCGTTGGCGCGATGGAGTCCCACCGCTGGCAACCGATGTCACGTCTCCGAGTCGACGAATCGGTGCATCCTCGAAGAGACGGTCCCACATCTCAAGTTGAGTGGCCTGCAGGACAAGGGCTGACGCCGCGGCCGCGCGTTCCGCCGCGTCGGTGAGTTGGTCGAGGACCTTCACGGCACCCATGGTGCGCTCCTGCAGGCGCAGGGGTGGGAGGTCGACCTCGAAGTCTAAGAAGTCGGTGACTTGGAGTCGTTCTCTTCGCGCGCCGACCCCCGTGATGCGCTGCGCGAGTTGCTGCCACGTCGCCGGCAGCGAGAGCACAAGGGCGACGAATCCCGGAAGCGCACGCTCTTCGTCAACGTCAAAGGTGGGGAACTCGTTGGTCACGAAGCGCCCATCGCCCTCTGGAGGGACGAGTGCGAACGCACCCTCAAATGCCTTCAAACGGCTGTAGACGATCTGTCCCGCGGCGATCTTGAACAGGTGCTGCGCAGAGATGTCGCTACCACGGACAGCCCCGCGTAGAAGGATCCCGCGGCCGAACCCGAATACTCCGGCCATCAGGTAATCGGTTTCGGGCTCGACCGGCACGCGAGGGCGGCGCTCGGCGAGCACCTCGCCAAGTTTCACGGTCGGCCAGTCGGTCACTGCTCGCTATGTCCTTCAGCCAACGCGGCGAGCACCACATCCGCGGCGGCCTGAGCCACTTCGCGGGCCGCTCGTGCCTCGCGGTATGCGTCGAGTGCATCCTCGAAACTCACAACGCCGCCGTTGGCGTCGTCCTTGCCAGTAACGAACCGACGAACAGTGAGGTTGTAACGGCGAGCCGCGATTTCCGCGGTCGGAATCCACGCGGAGAATCCACGTTCGTCCTCGGTGGACGCAAAGGCCGCTGCAATCTCGTCGATGTCCTCGCCGCGCAGCACGTTCTTCGTTTCGCGGCGCTCGAAGCGATCAGACGCGTCGATGAACAGCACCTTGTCCGAACGCTCCCTCGACTTCGCCTTGTTGACGATCAGAAAACAAGCCGGGATCCCAGCGCCATAGAACATGTCGCCGGGCAGTTGCACTACCGCTTCGACGAGATCCTCGTCGATGAGGTCTCTCCGCACGACCTGCTCAGCGCCTGCCCTGAAGAACACGCCGTTCGGGAGGACGACAGCCATGCGGCCGCCGTCAGCGAGTGAGGCGACCATGTGCTGGACGAACGCCATCTCACCGTGACTCTTCGGCGGAACATGCTTGATGCGGTCGAATGGGTCGCCCTCGTTCTTGAGGCGCTCGTGACCCCAGTTCTTAGGCGAGAACGGCGGGTTGGCGATGATCACGTCGAAGCGACGGATGCCGTCGCCATCAAGAAACCGCGGCTCCTTGAGCGTGTCGCCGCGCTCGATGGTCGCCACGCCGGCGGCGCCGTGCAGCAGCATGTTCATGCGCGCGATGGCCCAGGTCTCCGGGTTCAGCTCTTGGCCGAACAACGTGAGGCTGCGCGCCGCGTCTCCGTGGACGCGCCGGGCCTCGTCGACCACCTGCAGGAGCAGGCCGCCCGAGCCGCAGGTCGGGTCGTAGACAGTCTCGCCGGGGTTCGGTGCCAGCAGCTTCGCGCCCAGCTTGCCCACCGCGGCCGGCGTGTAGAACTCCCCGCCGCCCTTGCCGGAGGTGGCGGCGAACTTGGCAATCAGCCACTCGTAGCCCTGACCCAGCATGTCCGGCGTGACGCGCTCGTTCGTGAGCGGGCCCAGCTCCTCGAAGTGGTTGATCACCTCCGCGAGGTCCTCGGCCGGTAGCGCGGTCTTGTTGTTGAAGTCGGTGTGCTCGAAGACCCCGGCCAGCTGCGCCGGGTTCGCGCGGCCGATGGCAGTCAGAGCATCGTTGAGGGCGCGCCCGAGGCCGTCGCGGTCGGTGTTGCGGACGTCCTCCCAGAAGTGGTCCTCGGGGATCAGGATCGAGTGGTAGGCCTTCGGATTGGCCTCGATGACCTTTGCCGCCGCCTCACCGGGCACGCCCTGACCAGCCAGCTCCTCCAGCGCAGATGCCGTCTCCTCGCGGTGACGGTCGGACGCGCGCTTGAAGAACAGCAGCGCGAGCACGTAGTCCTTCTGGTTGGAGATCTTGTTGCGGAAGAGGTCCGCGCTGCGCCAGAGGTGGTCCTCCAGGCCGCGAAGCGTGAGAGGGGAGGTGGGGTCGATAGCCATGGTCAAGGGTGATTCGATGCTGCTTGGTCGACCTTACGGCGGGAATCGGCGATTGCGCCGGTTGTCGTAGCGGTGCGGCCAGAGTCGAATGGAGCGGTTCTCACGCGGCTAGGGGATTGGCGTCGGGTACGAGTTCCGCGCGAAGCTGAGTGCCGTCTCGGCTTGCGGTTCGGGCGGGTCGACAACCACCAAGAAGGCGCCCCCGACTTCCCTGTCCTCGTCTCGCAGCTCCCGGCCCGCTTCTCGTGCCCCCTCGGCGTACCACGCCTCAGCGGGTACGGGTGTCCACGCATCGCCCAGCCCGACCTGATCGACAACACGCGGGAAGCGCCGGTCGCGCTCTTCGAACGCCAGGCTCGGCGCACGACGGCCGAGCAGCTTGCGTAGCTCGAACGGATGCCAGGGCGCCTCCCCGTCGTCCGGGAGTACGCACGCCTCGGCCTCAAGGTCGGACCACGACACCTCCTCGTGCGCTGCCAGGCGATGGTCCTCAGCGAACACGGCGCACACGCGGATGCGGTGTAGCGGCTCAGCGATCACACCGGTCGCGCCTGCTGGGCTGCGGCAGATGACGGACGCGGCTTCGCCGAGTCGAAGGAGCTGAATCGGGTCGGCGGCTTCAGACAGCTTCTGCGTTCTCACAGACAGCCCGGTTGCGGCGCCGAGTTCCGTGATGAAGCGGCGCGCCACTGCCTCCAGGTCCGACTCGACTCCCACGACAAGCGCTGGGAGGCTGGCCTGCTTGGCGCGCCGTCCAGCTTCGTCCGCAGCGCGGACTGCCTCAACCGCCGCGCGTGCGGCGGGCAAGAAGTCAGTTCCTGGCGCGGTCAACCGGAGCGGCCGACGGGCTAGCAGCCGCACGCCGAAGCGTTTTTCGAGGGCGCTCAGCAGCTTCGAGACTGTGGACTCCGACTGGCCGAGGCGCGCCGCTGCTTCCGCCAGGCTGCCGCTGTCGGCGGCCGCCACGAACGCTTGGAGTTGCTTGAGTTCCACGGGCCGGAACTTTCGCAAATGGAAAGCTCAGGCGGCGGCTAGCCTGCCAACTTTCCATCCAGGAAAGTTCGAGGGAAGTAACGTCGAGGCGGAGGAATCCGACTCTCAGCAGGCCATTCCGCCTGCCAGCGGTCCGCCCGACAGGGCGGGCGCGGCGAACAGAGGGGCCAGATAGTTGCGGCAGAGGCGCCGAGAGGGGCAACCAAGAAGACCCACAAAGCCTAAACCAGCTATTCCACTTAAGGGGTGAACCCCTTAAGCGGAGGGCCCGGTCTGCGACCGTCCCCAGCCGGAAGAGGCTGACGGGGCGAGAGCGTGGCAACCACGCCCGTCACCGCGGCCTTCGACGGCTACGCGGATCACGGCTCGCCCACCTCCTGACCCGGGCAGATGCTGACGTACGGACACACCCGGCACCCGGGCCCCGGAGCCGGCACCCACTCGCGGTCGTCGCCGATGAAAGCAGCCATCGCCCCGAACTGGCTCTGCGCCTCTGCGAGATCCTCGACCTCTGGCTGCCAGGTGACCTCCCAGCGCTCCGCAAGCCAGATGTATCGAACGCGGTGCACCGGTTGCCCAAAGCTCCGAAAGGCGGCGAGGGCGTAGAGCCGCGCCGGCAACTGTCGGGCCAGGTCGTCGTCCTCCGGTCGCGGCTGGCCGGTCTTGTAGTCGATCACCTCTACCCCGGGTCGAGAGCGGGCCTGGTCGATGCGGTCGGCCTTGCCGAACAGCTCGACTCCCGCCTCGGGCAGACGCGCGCGTACCCACTCTTCCACCGCCAGGGGCCGAATGCGCAGGTCCCAGCCCCCGCAGAAGTCGTCGAGCATCCGGAGTGCGCGCCTGCCCCAGCTGGCTTCCTCCTCGGCGTTGAGGAACACGTCGCTGCGGTCCTGGCGTGCCCAAGCGCGGCGAAGCACCGTGTGAGCCATCTCCGCAGACCGCATCGGCTGCGGCAGCTTGTAGAGCGTCGCCAACGTCAAATGGACGGCCTGCCCCAGCACGAGCGACGCGGTGGGTCGCTGGGGGGACCGCACACGACGCACATACGCGAACCAGAAGCGCCGCGGACACTCGCGGTAGGTCTCCAGCGCGCTCGGACTGAACCGGGTCGGACGCGGATCCTCAGGACTGGGCTGCGGAGCGAACCCAGGAGGGAAGTCCGCGGGATGTGAGCTGCCGTGCATCTCACACGGCGACCGTAGCTGGGGAGCGGCGCATCGCCCAGCCATCCGTTGCCCCGGCCACGCTCGTTCATGCCACCGGCCGTGGTTCAGTGTTGATCATATGGTCAATGCACACCGTGTCGTCCTGTTCTGCAGTCGCCGGCGCCGGGCCTTCCTCGCGCTGCGCCGTACCGCGGGCGGGCTGCCAGGCCTAGACGCCCGCACCGGTGGCGTCCAAGGGAAGGGCAGCCCATGGCTCTTAGCAACCAGCAGCGCCGCGAGCGCGCTCTGTCGCAGCGGTATGCGCAGTCGAACCTGAAGGCGAGGCGTCGCTGGGCGGCGCGTCAGCGGCGGCGCCAGCAGCGCCGCGCGAACCGCTACCGGCGCAGCTCATGAGCCGGGAGCGCATCTCGGCCAATCCGCGGTGCGCCGCGCCCGTGACGACGTTCTGGTCCGACAGCGCCGAACGGGAGCAGGACCGTCAGCAGGTTGCCCGCGAGATGGTCGCGGTGCTGTTGCAACGGCCACAGCCGCCTGTGGGAGGTGCGGCTGCGCTGCGCACCGCCGACACTGAACCGGCGGACCCGCCGTTGGCCTTCGAGCTGCTCAAGCAGCGGATGTATTGGCCAGGGACCGGGCCACCGGAAGTCAACCAGCTGGCGGTAGGTCGCTGCCCCGCTAACGGAACACTTGCAACGCGTCGGCGCACTACGGCACAACAACGTGGTGACTTCGTATCCCCGAGAGCGCCGACCGTGAGCGCCAGCGATCATCAGCGTCCCGGACGCAGCGGCCGCCCGAACAAGCGGCGCGAGATCTCGGAGAGCCGTGTCCTTGGCGAGGTCACGGACCGCTTCGGTGAGGGCAGCTTCGAGGTCGTCCGCGGGGTCCACCTTTACCGCTGGACGCTGCACCCGGACGGGGACGGGATCATCGCTGCGCGCCTGTCTGGACCGGAGCTGAAGAAAGGCGACACCATCGGCACCCAGGTACATACGAACCTGGTCTTCGCCGAACGCATGGGCCTGCGTCCACGCGAGCTTGTGGTGACCCTCGGTAACTCAGGCGGCAACGACCACGGCCTCCGCGTAGACCTGCAGCGGGTCGAGGCGGGATACGAGGCCGGCTGGCTGGAGTGGGAGCTGTGGCGGGGCGCTGACCGCATGTTCCGTCGTGGCTCGGTCGAGCACCTCCATTACGAATGGCTGCAGGACACCGGCGTTCAGCTCTACCTCGCCGAGCTGGGCCACGCCGTCGACTGGAGCGACGACAACGACGTGATGTGGCTGGACTTCGCGGGTCCCATGGCACGCCAGGAACGCCGCCGCACATTCCGCCGCACCCAGGACGCGCTGATCGACCGGATGCTGTCTCAAGGCCGCGGCTGGCCGAACTCGATCCGCTTCGGCACGTTCCGCGGCGACGATGGATTTCTGTGGGTCGACACGCTCGTGCCGGCTGGCAAGCAGCTGTCGGACTGGGAGATCGTTCACTGGATGAAGCGACGCTACGTCGAGCTGTGCCAGGAGCGTAAGGGCGGCTTGGCGCCCTTACGCGAAGAGCTGGCCGCTATGGGCTACGAGTTCTGCCAGCGGCATCTGCTGAAGATCCTGCGCGATTCCATCTACGTCGACGGCCACTCGTCCATCACCTACGGCAAGAAGGGAGAGAAACAGCCGTTCCACTGCGAACCCCTGCGCGGCATGAACGCCTGCGCCCGTAGCGCGCCGGTTTCACGAGAGCTGCATCAGCAGGTCCTTGACCTGCTGGCTGTCCGTAAAGGTCCGCACAGCGCGGTCAATGAGGGCACGTTCCTGCTCAACTCAGTGCCGTTCTTTCATGCTCGCTGTCAGCACGAGCGGAAGGAGATCGCCGGAAAGACGAAACGGCCGCGTCTGAGCGCGCGCTCATATCCACCCGAGCGGAAGTTGCGCCCTACTTACGCGCACGCTCCCTTCGTCCCGGTCGGCTGCCGCAACTGGACGCTGGACCTGGTGGCCGTCGAAACCGCCGTCGTCACCCGGCTGCTCGAACTTGCAGATGCCGATGAGCTTGCCTATGAGTGGCTGAACGCCGGCCGCGGCGAGAGCAACGGAGAGCCAGCGTTGATGCAGCCCGCTGCGGTGCGCCGGCTGCGTGAGGAGGTAGCGCACCTGCAGGCGCAGCGCGACCGGCTCAAGGACGACTGGGCGGCCGAGGTCCGCGCCGGAGGCAAGGCCGACCTTGACCTGCTGCGCGAAGGCATGGCGGTGCTGGACGAGGAAATCACTCGGGTCACCGCCGAGATGGCCGGCCATCGACCCCAAATCGAGCCAGCCAGCGCGCCGGCCGGCCCGAGCAAGGCGGAACTCGTCGCACGGATGCGCGAGGTGCTCACGCCTGAGTGCCCCGAGGACCTGCGGCTGCGGGTGCAGCGCGCCGCGCTGCTGCGCCACTGCCTGTCCGCCGTCATCGCCCACGACACCCCCGAGGGCATCGTTCTCGAACTCCACGGACCTCTGGTCCCGCAGGGCGCCCGAGTCACGGTGGACAGTCACGGGCCGCGCGGCGGTGCGCGGGAGTGGCTGGACGAGGAGGTGGCGCTGACCAGCGAGCGCCGGCGGGCAGCGGCAGTTGAGGCGGCGCGCGTGGCGGCCGGCGGTGGCCAGCGCCACCCGACGCCTGCGCACGAGAGCGACCGGGAGGGGCGCAATGAGTCCGACGCCGACGACGATGCGTCGACGTCTCATACCGCGAACGAAGAGCATTCTCAGTTCCCGGTATGTGATCTCAGCGGCGAGCCGGCCCGAGCGGCGGACTACCGCGAGCTTCGGCGCCGATTCCATGAGCGGACGCTCGGCCCGCACGAGGCCCCCACCTATGAGCGCGTCACGCGCGCCCGTGCGACCCGCGATGACTGGGCAGGCCGCGACAAGCTCGACCCAGCGTGGCAGGCACTCACCCAACCGGTGCGCGCGCTTCCCCGCGATACCTACCTACCAGAGCGTGTGCGCTGGGACAGCAGCCGCGCGATTGAGTCGCTGGCGGCCGCGCTGCTCGAACATCCCGAGTTCGCGCCGCTCAACTGGCCAGGGGTCCCGGCCCTTACACGACGGTGTGGTGCAGCCGCGGTGCCCGGTCACGGCGCGCTGCGCGCCATCTGTCAGCGCGAAGCTGGTTGGACGCGGCCCCGCGATCTCGTGGAAGCCGCCACAGCGCTCTTCTACGAGCTGCGTCCCGAAGGCCCGGCAACCGCCGAGGAGCTTGCCGCGGCGCAGCTCGCTCATCGGCCCGGCCCGCGCGGGACCCCCCGTGCGGGTGAGGAGCGGCGCGACCACCAGAGCCGATGTCCCGGAAGACCTAGCCCTCAACAGGAACAGAAGGACTCGCCCCGCCACCGGCGCAGGCTAGCTCAGTCAGCCGTTCCAACCGTTCAAAAGCTCCAAACCTGGTCACCCGACGAAGGAGTCCGCACGTGTCTACTAGCGCCGTCCCCACATCCTCTCTCGTGACACCTTGGGAGCGCGCCGCGGCGCGCGTAGCCCGCGACGCTTGGGTCCCGCCGTCCGTCATCGAGATCTCCGGCAAGCCCGGTGGAACCGGCGTAGCGCTGGTGCGCTCGGCCACCGGAAGCCGACGCCAGCTGCAACATCAGCTCGTCGTTCTTGAACAGGAGCTTGGGGCTGCCGGACTCCAGCCAGCCCTGATTGTCATCGCCTCTGCATCCGGAAACAGCCCGCTCGACGAAAGCCCTTGGTTGCGCCGGCTGACGAGCATCGGTGCCGGTAAGCGGCTGGCCTGGCTCGCTGTGACGGATCTGGACCGAATCAGCCGCAACGGGTCAACGACGGGGCTCTGCGCCGAAATCCTTGAGGCGAACGACGCCCAGCTCCTCGTCGGCGCTCGGCGCGTGACCGTCGAGGAAGCGAGATGGAGCGCTCTGCTCATCTCCAAGGAGGGGGATCGCCAGTCGCGCCGTATCCGCGCTGGGCTGGAGAGGCGCACGAAACAGCGTTCCAGCTGACGCTCTGACAGCGCGCGCCTCAGCCAGGCGAAGGCGAGGGATCGTGTGCATGCCGATACTCGGTGTCCCCCTTTTCGGTCATCCCGATAGCGTGCCGACATGCCACACAAACTCAACCGCTACACCGCCCGAGACAGCCGATGCGCTCGCCCGGAGACGGGCCGATGAAGCCCCGCAGGGACAAGCGCCGTCGCCGGCCGCAGGGTCATCCGGCTCGCGTCGCCGCGAACCGCAACAAGGCCGCCACAACTCAGTTCAGGGCTTCCGCGCCGGACGAAGTGACAGACACCAACGACTGGCTCTGGTCGATGGCGAGGGACCCTGGCGCAGAGCACCTCCGCTTCAGCGACGTCGACCCCGCGAAGCTCCGCGCAGCGGGTACATCGTGCCGACCTAACGGACGCGTCGTCCCGTCCGCCGTGCAGCACCTAAGGGGGAGCAGGGGCGGCGCGGAACGGCCCGTGCACCTCATCCGCGATCATCGCGGACATGGCCGCCAAGCGCACGGACCAAGCCTTCGCCGTCGAAGTCCCGCGGTTGCTGGAGGAGCACGGAATGTCGCTTCGACAGCTGGCGGGGGCGGTCGACGTCCAGCCGAGCCACCTGTCGCGCCTATTGCGCGGCGCCGACTACCGCAAGACCCCGAGCAGCGATTTGATGGGCAAGGTCGCTATGGCGTTTGGCCTCCCGACCGACTACTTCGCCGAGTACCGAGAGGCCGCTGTCGTCGAAGCTGTGCGCCGCGACCCCGAGCTACGAGAGCGCATCTACCGCAGGCTCTGACGCCGGACCCCGTACGGAGACGGCGTGCGAGCGAAGTAGGGCCTCCTGCCCCTGGCCGTCGCGGAGTGGAACCACTACGGTGGACGCCGTGCCCGTTGACCACGTAGTCACCGCCAGCCGGTTTGACGGCCGCAACCACAAGATCGTCAAGGCCGTTCGGGTCGCAGTACGTTCGGCCGTGAACGCACATTCCCAGCACTCCGCGCCGTCCGTCGGGGCCGACAGGAGGTGCGGCTAGCAGTCGCCTAGTGGCAGGGGTGATGAGCGGCGATCCGCCAGCTCTTCTGACCCGCTGCCGCATCTTCGGCCACAGCCAGTCCGTTCGACTCATGTCCAACTACCGACGCAACTCCCGCCGCGCTGTCCCGACTACTGCGGAGGCCGTCGACTTCTTCCTCGCTCACTGCGAGGGCCAGAAGTCCGTGAAGGACCACATCTCGGTCTTGCGAGGGACCGACGGTCGCCGCCGCGGCCGTAAGCCGGCCGGTCCTGCCCTGGCCAAGTCCCACATCGGGGCCGAGCCCCTGAACCGGACGACCGAGCAGGACTTCACTCGGTGGTTCAACCAGCGTCACCCAGACGATCTGGCGCCGTCGACCAAAAAGCGGGGCATGTCGACCATGGCCACGTTCCTCGACTACTGCTTCAGCCAGGGTTGGGTCGACGCATCGGTGCTCGCCGCCAAGCGCCACATGCCGGCCTCGGAACCGGCACGCGAGTGGCTGCACCCCGAGCAGGTGCAGGCGCTGCAGCCGATCATCTACAGCGACGAGTTCGACGAGTACGAGCGTTTCGCCTGGGAGGCCTACATCTCCACCGGCATGAGGGCGTTCGAGCTGCCGCAGGCCCGCGCCAAGGACCTGTCTCACCGCAGCAAGCTCCTGCACGTGCCGGAAGGCAAGGGGCGTGGGCGGGGCAAGTCGCGCGACATCCCGACCGATCAGACCTTCCGCGACCGCTGGCGCGCGCACATCGAGCGCTACGGCCTCGGGCCGAACGACTACATGTTCTTCTCGCGGCAGCCCAAGTTCGTAGAAGGCAGCCATCGTGAGGTCGAGAAGGTCTCAGACATCACGAGGCCCGCAAGTGATCAGGTCTTTCGCCGCATGATGGTCCGGGTGCGCGAGGAAGTCGTGGCCGCCGCGCGTCGCGGAGAGTTCGACATGGAGTTGGTCCCCGAGTTCGGCATCACGCCGAAGGTGCTGCGGCGGACCTTCGCCTGCAATCAGCTCATCCTGTCGCGCATCGGAAAGGGCGGCTTGGACCTGCTGGAGCTGCAGGAATGCATGGGCCACACCCGGCTCGACGTAACGAGGATCTACCTCTCGGATGTGCACCGGTACCTCGGCCAGATGGTCGAGTACGTCAACACGCAAGATGCCGCCGACCTGATCATGGCGTGGAAGCACCAGCAGGGGCAGCGGCGAGACGCGAGCTGAGCCGAGCGGACACGCCGTCAGGCGGAACTGAGCCGACGCCATTAGCTTTCGGCCATGGCCGGAGATGAAGATCTAGCGACGGCGGTGGCGCTGATCGCGCCGCTGCTGGGCGCCCCCGGTGGATTGGGCAAGCGCATCGCCGCACTTGAGACGGACCTCGCCGGCCAAAGTGGTGAGACCGCGGCCGGAGTCGTCGCATCGCACGGACTGACAGCGGCGACCTTCGCGGCATCTCTCCTGGTCCGCGAAGAACTTGGCAAGCTCAGTGATCTGATTCACGCGACGGGTATCGCTCTCGCGCTTCCGCACCTGCTCGAAGCGGGCGAGGTACTCAAGACTCCTTCTCTCGCGGCCGGCAACGACCCCGGGCGGCAATACGACGTGGAGACGAATGTCCGCGCGGCGGAGTTCAAGTTCGCACGGTGGACGAATGGTGGCAACGGCGGCCGCGAAAAGGACCTCTTCAAGGATCTCGTGCTGCTAACTCAAGCGCCGATGCCGCTACGCGCGGAGATCTATGTCCGGGGACCCCGGCCCGCGCGGTTCCTTGCCGGACGAGCATCCGCCCGCAAGCAGCTGAAGCGAAGCCAAGCGGTGCTCGCGGTCTTCGACGCCCAAGTGAGCGATCCTGAAGTGACGGTTGCGGCGTACGTTGCCGCATATGCCGAGCGCGTCCGGGTTATCGACCTTGAGGAAGCTGTGCCCTCCGTGTTTGCCTGCGGAGCCTCGGCGCGTTCTAGCCAGCCGCTTTGAACGAGAACCGGAGCCCAGCTGTCGCCGGACGCCTGGACCGGTCCGTACCGCTGTGCACGTCCTTTCGTGCGGGCGCAGAGCGCTTCGGGTGCGCCACAATCCCGACTGGTGCCCGCCGAGCGTGTCATTGGACCTGCGTGGTCGCCGCGTGGCCTTGATCTGGTCGGCGGTCGCTATCCCCTGCGTGTCGAAGCCCACGTAGGTCGCCTGGTCGACGGGCTCCTGCCTGGCGTGATCACCACGACGTTCCAAGCGCGCCAGTACTCAATCCATGCGCTCG
>DASVQH010000522.1:0-5467 GCA_036389195.1 Solirubrobacteraceae bacterium | reverse complement strand
CGACGACGCCGTGGAGGTTGTGCCCCCTCCCCGGCACGCCCACCAAGGAACTCACTCCCTCACCCGACCGAAGTCCAGCGGTCTGAACGCGTCCCGAACAACCGCTACCGCCGAGCACACGTCCGGAACCGCCGAACCACGACCACCTTCCGCCCACCCCGGGTCCGGGCGACGATCCGCACCCGCACCTTCCCGCGCCGCAGGCCACGCAGATCCAACCGCGCCCGCAGCCGCCGCCCACGGACGCGCACGTGCACGCGCCGCTTCCCGCCGCGCACCCGCCGCCCGTTCAGATACAGCCGCACCGAGCGCACCTTCCGCCCTCGCGGCCCCCGCGCATGGATCACGATCCGGCGCCGCGACACACACGCGCGCCGCCCACCCGAGCCAGGCCCGAACGGCTCACTTGCCGGCGGCGCCCCCAGGGGCCGGCCGCCGTAGACCACGCGGCCCTCGTCGTCCTGGTAGCTCTGCCAGTCGACGGTCCGGACCCGGTCGACGCCCGGCTTCGAGAAGTCGCACACGCCGTCGCGATGCAGCTTCACGAGCCGGTCCCACTGCGCGTCGGTGAACGTGCCGGCCGGTTAGTCCGAGCGCCGCAGCGGCTTGAGCGCACAGCGCAGGGTGTCGTCGGTCAGCGGCATCCCGGCCTCGATCTGCGGGTCCGAGTACGCCTGGACGGTGGCGTCGCACACCGTGGCCGGCTGGTCGGTGCCCTTGCCGTCGGTGCAGCGGTCGGTCAGCGACGCCGGCTTGTCGTCGATGATCTTGCGCGCCAGCGGGACATCGCGCGGGTCCTTCTCCACCGCCGCGAGCCACTCGTCGACGGCGACGATCGACTGGTCGGTGTAGTTGGCGTCGCCCAGCAGCGGCACCTGGCCGCGCCACAGGATCTGGTTGGCGTGGGTGCCGTGCTCGCGGTCGAGCCGCGCGCGCATGACGTAGGTGCGGTAGACGTCGTGGAAGGCGCCGGGGTCGGGTCCGCGGAGGTCGATGATCGCGACCTTGTCGAGGTTGACGCCCGAGTTCACCGCGCCGCTGCGGTAGACGCGCTCCAGCGCCGGGCGGTCGGCGTCGGTGCGCTGCGCCGTCGGGTTGTAGTCGACGTCGAACGAGCCGATCTTCTCGTTGAGGTCGACGAACTGATCGGCGCTGATCTGGCCGGCGACGAGCGCCCGGCGACCGTACTCCAGCCCGATGTTGCCGAGCGGCCGGCCCGCGAACCCGTCCTCCGGGCGGCGCCCGAAGACGTTGACCATGTAGTCGTGGAACGAGCAGCGGACGCCCTTGGGGTTCTTCTGCGGGTCATAGACCTGGTCGTCCGGGACGCCCGGGCAGCGCCGGCTCGGGTCGCCGCTCGACGGGATGACGGACGTGAAGGTGACGGCGTTGACCGGGTTGGGATGACCCTCGACGGCGCCGATCTGCTGCGGCGTCCAGCCCGCTCCGTTCGGGCCGTTGAAATAGCGAAGCAGCAGCTGGTAGTTGACGTACTGCATCGCCGAGGACCAGGCGTCGGTGAACGAGCAGGCGGGCGTGATCCCCTGGTAGATGCCGGGATAGGCGTTGGCGACCTGCTGCTGGACGAGCGAGCCGCCCGAGCAGCCGCTGCCGATCGTGTAGCGGATCTCGCCCAGCTGCTCGACGACCCGCTCCTTGGCCATGATCAGCGACTCCGCCTGCGTGGCGATGTTGCAGTTGTGCCCCGCGTTGTCGAGCGCGTGCGACATCGTGGCGAAGCCGCGGCCGAGCGCGGTCTCGTTGAGCACGTCGGGCGCGGTGCCCTGCTGGTACTCCGTGTCGCAGCTCGCGCCGTGGAAGATGACCAGCTTGTGGTTGTAGCCGGGCTGCGGCGCCCACGGCGCCCACGGCTTGGCCGGGTCGTAGAGGACGGCGATGCGGTACTCGTCGCGGTCCATCACGCCGGTCTCCTGACGCACGATGAACGGGACGGTGCGGCCCTGGTCGGTGGTCGTGGTGGCGACGTCGGCCGGCGGGCTCGCCGGGTCGTAGGGCTGCAGCGAACCCCCGGCCGTGGACCGGTACAAGAACTCGTAGCGCACCGGCCGGTTGCACTGCGCGTCCTGCGCGCCGGCCGCGCACGCCCACGGCTGGATCTGCGGCCCGGCGGTGACCGGCCCGCCGATCGGGTGGTTGCGCAGGGTGAGCCGCGCGCCCCGGCCGCCCGGGATCGTCGCCTCGACGATGTTGGCACCGTCGCGCAGGCCGGTCAACATCCCCACGAAGCGGCCGTCCGGCCGCACCGCGAAGGCGCCGGTGACGTCGCGGCCGGCCGCGGTCACGCGGACGTCGGCGGCGCGCGTCCCCGACGGCGCCACGACCTCGACCAGCGCGTCGCCCCCGGAGATCAGGTCCGCGCGGTTGGACAGCGCGCGGATCGAGACGTCCTGCGCGGCGCTCGCCGCCGCGGGGGCCACCATCGCCCCGGCCCACATCGCCGCCAGCACCGCCACCGCGCGCACCCGCATCGACCGCTCCTCGCTCGCCTCGCCCCAGAGGGCGCGGAGCCTACCGCGAGGTAGGTCGCGCGGGCGCTAGTGCGCGAGGACCGGCACGCGGGCCTCGGCGGACTCGGCGTCGGCGGCCGGATCGGAGACGGGCTCCGGCTTGTCCTTGGGCAGCAGCACGATCGCCACCACGAAGGCCACCGCGACGAGCGCCAGCGCCCACCAGAACGTCGAGGCGAAGGCCTCGGCCATCAGCGGCGCGAGGCGCTCGCGCACCTCCCGCGGCACCGCCCCGGCGCCGCCGATCCCGCCGCCGCCTCCAAGCCGGTCGGCGAGCGCGGTGGCGAGCAGCACGCTGAGCACCGCCGTGCCGATCGACGCGCCGACCTGCTGGTTGATGTTCAGCGTCGTGCTGGCGCGCGCCACCGCCGCCGCCCGCAGCGTCTGCATGGCGCCGGAGAAGATCGGCATCATCGTCGCGCCCATCCCCATGCCCATCAGGAACAGCGTCGCGCCGAGCACCCAGTAGGACGTCTCGGCCGTCAGCTGCGTGAGCGCGAGGAACGCGAGGCCGATCAGGAACAGGCCGACCGGCGCGATGCGCCCGACGCCGGTGCGGTCGGCCAGGCGGCCGGCCAGCGGCATGGTGATCATCGCGCCGAGGCCCTGCGGCGCCAGCAGCAGACCGGTGTCGAACGCCGACTCGCCGCGCACGAGCTGGAGGTAGAGCGGCATCAGGAGCATCCCGCCGAACAGCGCGACGATCGCCAGCACCAGCGTCGCCGAGGAGGCCGCGAACGTCTTGTTGGCGAACAGGCGCAGGTCGATCAGCGGGTCGTCCGCGCGCAGCGCGTGGCGGACGAAGAGCGCCAGGACGGCCAGCCCGGCCAGCAGCGGCACGAGCACCTTGGCCGAGCCGAAGCCGCCCGCCTCGCCGGTCTCCGCGAGCCCGTAGATGATCGCCGCGAGGCTCGGGGACAGCAGCGCCAGCCCGAGGACGTCGAGGCGCAGGTGCGGCGCCGGCACGTCGCGCGGCAGGATGCGCGCCGCCATGAACAGCGCGGCGATGCCGATCGGCAGGTTGATGAAGAAGATCCAGCGCCAGGACAGGTGGTCGACCATCCAGCCGCCGATGATCGGCCCGAAGACCGGGCCCAGGAGCATGGGGACGCCGATGACCGCCATGACGCGGCCGATGCGCGTCGGGCCGGCGGCGCGCGTGAGGATCGTCATGCCCGCGGGCATGATCATGCCGCCGCCGAGGCCCTGCAGGACGCGGAACGCGATCAGCGACCCGGCCGACCAGGCGAAGCCGGACAGCACCGATCCACCCACGAACAGCGCGATCGAGAGCATGTAGAGCCGCTTCGTCCCGAAGCGGTCGGCCGCCCAGCCGGTGAGCGGGATCACCGTGGCGAGCGCGAGGGTGTAGCCGGTCGCGACCCACTGGATCGTGGTCAGCTCGGAGTCGAACTCGCGGGCCAGCGTGCTGATCGCGACGTTGACGACGGTGACGTCGAGGATCGACATGATCGTGCCGAGCACGACCACGGAGGCGACGAGCATCAGCGCCCGGTCGAGGCGGTCCTCGGCAGGGGCCGGCGCGGCGGCGGGAAGCGGGGAGTCAGACATGGGGAGCGATCCTGGTCGGGGTAAGCGGAGCGGGGACCTCCGCTTGACTGCGCGTCAGGGTAGCAGCGAACCGGAGCACCGGCCTCCGCTTAGCCGCTAGCCTCCATCGCCACGATGGCCGTCCAGCCGCTCACCCCCTCCGAGAGGCCGCTGCGCCGCGACGCCGAGCGCAATCGCCAGCGGCTGCTCGCGTCCGCGCGCGAGCTGCTCACCGAGCGCGGGCTCGACGTGACGATGGACGAGGTGGCGCACCACGCCGGCGTCGGCGTCGGGACCGCCTACCGCCGGTTCGCCAGCCGCGACGAGCTCATCGAGGCGCTGATCGACGAGCGCCTGGCCGACTTCCTCGCGCTCGCCGACGCGGCCGCCGGCGCCGCCGACCCGTGGGAGGGGCTCGTCTCCTTCGTCGAGCGCTCGACCGCCATGCAGGTCGCCGACCGCGGTCTCAAGGACCTGCTGACCGGCCACCAGCTGGCGCGCGTCGCGCGGCTGCGGGCGCGCGTGAACGCCGTGCTCGGCGGGCTCGTGGCGCGCGCGCGGGAAGCGGGCGTCCTGCGGCCCGACGTCGAGGAGCACGATGTCGGCATGATCGCGTTCATGCTCAGCTCGGTCGCGGATCTCGCGGGCGACGTCCGCCCGGACCTGTGGCGGCGCTACCTCGTGCTGGTGCTCGACGGGCTGCGCGTCGACGGCGCCGGGGCGACGCCGCTGCCCGTGCCCGTGATGGGGACCGAGGAGGCGGAGCGCGCGCTCGCGGCGTGGCGCCCCCGGCGGCGATGAGCCCGGGCCGCTACGGCAACCCGGGCCTGCGCGAGGAGGTCGAGACGGTGCGCGCCATCTTCGAGGCCTTCGAGCGCCGTGACGTCGAAGCGGCGCTGGCGTTCGTCAGCGAGGAGCTCGAGTTCCTGCCGGGCGGCACCGCCGCGCGCGCCGGGCGCACCGAGCCCTACCGCGGGCGCGACGGCGTCCGCCAGTACTTCGCGGACGCGTCCCGGGTGTGGGACGACCTGACCATCCGCGCCGACGACATCCGCGCCGCGGCCGGCGGGGTCGTGGTGTTCGGCCACGCCACCGGCGTGGCCGGCGGCGAGCCGGTGTCGCGCCAGATCGTCTGGACCTGGCAGGTCCGCGACGGCAAGGCGGTCTCGCTGCGGGTGAACGACCTCGGCGACGCGCCCGATGGCTGAGTCGGGCGGCCTCGACGCCGAGGTCGACGCGCTGTTCGCGCTCCCGCTGGAGGAGTTCGTCCCGGCGCGCGACGCGCTCGCCAAGGCGCTGCGGGCCGAGAAGCGCCGCGAGGACGCCAAGGCGGTGGCCGCGCTGCGACGGCCCAGCCTCGGCGCCTGGGCCGTCAACCAGGTCGTGCG
>DASVQH010000521.1:0-7454 GCA_036389195.1 Solirubrobacteraceae bacterium | reverse complement strand
CGTCGCGCCGGACCAGCTGGCCGAGGCGTGGGAGAACCGCCCGCTGCCGATCGGCGAGGGGCAGACGATCTCCCAGCCGCTCGTCGTCGCGCGGATGTGCGCGCTGCTGGAGCTCCGTCCCGGCGTGCGGGTGCTCGACGTCGGCACCGGCTCGGGCTACCACGCGGCGCTGCTCGCCCACCTGGTCGCGCCCGGCGGCCGCGTGATCAGCGTCGAGCGCCACGGATCGCTGGCCCGCGCGGCGGCGGCGCGGCTGGCCTCGCTGGGGGTGGACGGCGTCGAGGTCCGCCTCGGCGACGGCGCGCTCGGGGCGCCCGACGAGGCGCCGTTCGACGCCGTCAACGTCGCCGCGGCCGGCCGCGAGGTCCCGGGCGAGCTCGTGGCGCAGCTGGCGCCGGGCGGCCGGCTCGTCGCGCCCGTCGGCGAGGGCGAGGACCAGCGGCTGGTCCTCGTGCGCCGCAGCGCCGACGGCCGGCACGTCGAGCGCCGCGCGCTGGAGCCCGTGCGCTTCGTGCCGCTGGTCTAGGGGTGGCGGCGCAGGCCGCGGATGACCGCGTCGGCGTCGCGGTGCGGGGCGCGCAGCGCAAGGCCGACGAGGTCGAGGTCGGCGGTCGCCACCGCCCGCACGGCTGCGCGGTTGTCGTCGTCGTGCCCGGTCGCGAAGAGCTCGGCGGTGTAGACGGCGAGCGGCACGCCGCGCTCGAGCGCCCGCCGGTGCACGGTGCGGAGCTTCGCGGCGCCCGCCTCGAAGACGAGCACGGGCTGGCGCAGCATCGGCAGGTAGGCCTGGCCGTCGGCGTCCTCGTACGGCGGCCCGACGACGGGCTCGCCGGCGCCCGCGGCGATGCCGGTCATCAGGAAGGCGGTCACGTTGAGGCGCTGCCAGGCGGCGAGGTCGTCGCGCACCACGACGGCGACCTTGGTGGGGAAGTCGGTCACGGCCATCGCCGCACCCTCCCCCATGCGCGCGGCCGTGTCTTGTCCGATCTTGCGGTCCTGTTCAGGCGGCCGCGCGCACGTAGTGGCCCGGCGTCACCCCGACCGCGCGCCGGAACGTCCGCGTGAAGTGCGCCTGGTCGGCGAAGCCGCAGGCGGTCGCCACGGCGGCGAGCGGCTCGCCGGCGAGCAGCAGGTGCCGCGCCCGGCCGATGCGCAGGTTGAGCTGGAAGGCGTGCGGCGGCAGGCCGAGCTCGGCCGAGAACCGGCGGACGAGCTCGAAGCGGCTCAGGCCCGCCACCGCCGCCAGCTCTGCCAGCGGCACGGCCTGGTCCCAGCGCTCGGCGATGTGCCCGGCGGCGCGGCGGACCGCCACGTGCTCCGGGCGGCGGTGCGCGGGCGGGCGCCCGGAGCGCAGGTGGGGTCGCAGCGCGTCGACCGCGGCGAGCACCGCCTCGTCGCGGCGCAGGCCGGCCGGCTCCGTGGCCAGCGCCTGGTGCGCCGCGGCCAGCGCGCCGCGCAGCCGGGGATCGCGGAAGACCACCCAGCGGGCCGCCCGGGGCGCCGGCCCGTCGTGCTCGTCCCAGGCGGGCAGGAGCTCCGGGTCGAGATAGAGGACCTTGTAGGCCCAGCCCTCGGGGACGGCGGGCAGGCCGGTGTGCACCGCCTCGGGCTCCAGCACGAAGCACTCCCCGTCGCCCGCCCGCTGCGGCCGGGCGTCGACGGTGAACCGGGCCGCGCCGCGCTCCATCAGCGCCACGGTCCACGTCGGATGGCTGTGCGGCCGGTAGGCGTGGCGCTCGAAGTCGGCGTGCAGCGCCTCGACGCCGGCGAGGCCGGCGGGCCGGAACCAGGCGACGGTCTCCGGCACCCGCGCGACCGCCTAGGTGACGCGCTCGAGCCGCTCGTTGGGCCGGTGCTCGCGCCCCACCTTGGCGACCGGGCGCCCGTCGAGGAGCACGATGTCGGCCGTGAAGTCGTTGGCGCCGCGGATCAGCGCGGAGCCGACCCCGTAGGCGTCGACCGGCACGCCGGCGGCCTCGAAGGCGCGGATGCGCTCGGCGTTGAACCCGCCCGAGGCGACGATGCGCACGTGCCCGTGGCCGGCGCCGTCGAGCTCGTCGCGAACGAGGTGGACGAGCTCGGGCGCCACGCCGGTCGGGGCCTGGTCGCCCATCGCGCGCACCAGGCCCGCGTCGGCCAGCCGGTCGGAGGTGTCGAGCCGCACGCCCCACAGGTCGTCGCCCAGCTCGTGGGCCACGTCGAGCGCCGTGGCCACCGAGTCGTTCTCGAAGTCGACGAGCACCGTGACGCTCATCTGGTCGGCGAACCGGCGCGCGAACGCGCGCGACGCGGCCACCGTGTCCCCGCCGTAGGCGGCGATCAGCGCGTGCGGCACGGTGCCGACGCCGCGCCCGCCCCACCACGACGCCTGGGCGTCGGTCGAGACGCCGATCGCCCCGGCGACGTGCGCGGCCCAGCCGTCCCCGGTCTGCACCTGCCAGTGGTCGTGGCGGGCCGGGAAGTACAGGATCGGCTTGCCGCCGGCCGCGTCGACCACCTCGCGGACGTTGCGCATGACCAGCGTCCGGCGGGCCATCACGCCGAGGTAGACCGTCTCCAGGTGGGCGAACAGCGAGTAGTCGCCCTCGATCGTCATGACGGTCTCCCACGGCGCGATCGGGTCGCCCTCGTGCAGCGCGCGCACCTCGACCTCGCCCCAGCCGTCGACGTAGCCGCCGTCCGGCAGGCACCGCCCGGTGCACTCGCGCAGGATCGCCACGGCCTCGTCGACGCCGCCGAGGATCGACTCCTTGCGCTGGAAGACCTGCATCAGCACGTGCGGGCGGCGGCCCTCGGCCTCCAGCAGCGCGCGCGTGTGGGTGAAGTAGGCGTCGGAGTAGTAGCCGGCGCGGAGCTTCTCGACCGGGAGGCGGAAGACGTCGGGGCTCAGCCGCTCGCGGGTCGGGGTGGCCATGGGGTCGGGACACCATAGTTGCGAGCCGCCCGCAAGGACTCGCCCCCGGCTGCGTTATGTGCTCATCAGATGAGCACGGATCGCTCGTTGGAGCCGTTTGCGTCGCTGGAGGCGGCAGAGGAGGCGGTGGTCGCCCGGGGCGGCGGCTGCGAGGTCTGCGCGCGCCTGCTCGCGACCCTGCGCGACGCCGACGCGCGAGCACGCGATGCGGAGGCCGAGGCGGCCACCGATGCGCTCACCGGCGCGTCGAGCCGGCGCCACTGGGAGCGGCTGCTGGGCTCCGAGGAGCACCGCTGCGCGCGCTACGGCCATCGCGCGTGCGTCGTCGCCGTCGATCTCGACGGGCTCAAAGCGGTCAACGACGGCGGCGGCCACCGCGCCGGCGACCTCCAGCTGCGGGCGGCGGCGCGCGCGCTGGCGGGCGCCTCGCGGGCCACCGACGTGGTGGCGCGCGTCGGCGGCGACGAGTTCGCCGTCCTCGCCGTCGACACCGACCTGCGGGCGGGCCGGGTGCTCGTCGCCCACCTCGTGCGCGCGCTGGCCGACGCCGGCGTCCCGGCCTCCGTCGGCCTCGCCGAGCGCACCGCCGGCAGCGGGCTGCCCGGCGCGTGGGCCGAGGCCGACCGCCGGATGTACGCCGCTAAGCGACGGCGCCGGCGCGCCCCGCGTCAGGCGATGGTGCCGGTGGACACCAGCACCAGCACGACCGCGCCGAGCACCACCCGGTAGGCGACGAAGATCGCCGTCGAGTGGTTGACCAGGAAGCGCAGCAGGAACGCGATCGAGGCGTAGCCGGTGATGAACGCGAGCAGCGTGGCCAGCGCGGTCGCCCCGAAGCTGGCGCCGCCGGCCTCGCCGATGTCGCGCAGCTCGAACAGGCCCGAGATCACCACGGCGGGGACCGAGAGCAGGAACGAGTAGCGCGCGGCGGCCGCCCGATCGAAGTTGAGCAGCAGGCCCGCGGTGATCGTCGAGCCCGACCGCGAGACGCCGGGCACGAGCGCCAGCGCCTGCGCGAAGCCGATGATCACGCCGTCGCGCGTGGTCAGCGAGTCGAGCTCGCGCCGGCGGGTCGAGACCCGCTCGGCCACGAGGAGCAGCAGCCCGAGGACGATCAGCGTCGTCCCGATCAGGGTCAGCGAGCGGGCGCCTTCCTCGATCTGGTGGCGGAACAGGAAGCCGAGCACGCCGAGCGGGATGGTGCCGATGGTGATCAGGACGGCCAGCTTGAACTCCTGGGTCGTGCGCGCCGCGGGGTCGCGCAGGCCGGCGAACGCCGCGCGCACGATGCCGATCAGGTCGCGGCGGAAGTACAGGAGGACCGCGGAGACGGTCCCGAGCTGCGTGACGGCGGTGAACGCGGCGCCCGGGTCCTCCCAGCCGAGGAAGGCGGGGACGATCCGCAGGTGTCCCGAGCTCGAGATCGGCAGGAACTCGGTCAGGCCCTGAACGATCCCGAGCACGATGGCGTGGAGGAAGGGCACAGGCGGCGGCGCAGGATAGTCGAGGGCGGGTAAAGGGTCCCTCATGGCACATCGACACACATTCGCCGGGCTCTGCGCGCTGACCGCCGCGGTCGGGCTGCTCGGCGGCGGCGCAGGGCTCGCGCCGGCGGCCGACGACGACCTGAAGGACCCGGTCATCAAGATCCTCGGCCCGCAGGGCAAGCTCAACTTCGAGGTCCGCCCGCGGCGCGGCAGCTGCGACGTCTTCGTCCCGGCCGAGATCCGCATCCGGCTGCGCGGGGAGGGCTTCAAGAAGACGTTCGTGCTCGACGAGCCGTGCGGCGACTGGACGCGCGGCTCGAAGTCGGCGCCGAACCTCCGCTTCACGCGCGAGGACGGCACCGGCTACCGCGCCGCCCGGCTGAAGCTGAAGGCCGTCGGCGACGAGGAGGTCAAGCGCCGCTACCGCTACGACATCCGGATGGACGGCGAGCTCACCGACAAGGGCGCCGTGCGCGTGGACGTCCGCGAGGGCGACGACGGCGAGATGGAGCGTTACGTCTACCTGGAGGACCCGGAGGACTGAGCGCGGAGGCGGGCACTTCCCACGCCGCCACCGCGCCGCTACGCTCGCGCTTCGTTCACGGTGGCGATGTCAGGAGCGGTGGTCGCATGGAGATGGGGACGAGGGCGCTGAGGCGGACCCTGGTGGTGGCGGCGCTGCTGGCCGGCACGGTGGCGGCGACGCCGGCCGCGCAGGCCGCCTCGCCGGAGGAGGTCGCCGCGTCGAGCTGCACGCTGGCGCCGAGCGTCGGGGCGTGGTCGGCGATGACCGGCGCGTCCGCGGCCGGAGCCCGCAGCGGCCCGCGCGAGCCCAGCGGCTGGACCAACCCGCCGATCGACGAGGCGCCGGTCACCAAGAAGCCGTTCCGGGCCTCGATCCCGGTCCGCTTCCACATCTTCACCGACGGCGCCAAGGGGCGGCTCAGCGAGACCACGCTCAAGCAGCAGATCACGGTGATGAACGCCGGCTTCGGCGGCCGCGAGGGCGCCGGCGCCGACACCGGCTTCACCTTCACCTACGCGGGCGTCGACTACACCGACAACGCGTCCTGGTTCTACGACCTCGACCTCGGGACCTCGATCGAGCGCACCGCCAAGGCGGCGACCCACGTCGGCGACGCGCGCACGCTCAACGTGTGGACGACCGACGGCCCGAGCTACCTCGGCTTCGCGACCTTCCCGTCCTACTACAAGCGCGCGCCGCAGCTCGACGGCGTCGTGCTCGACTACAAGTCGTTCCCCGGCGGCGCGTACGGCTCCAACTACTCGCTGGGCAAGACGGCGACGCACGAGGTCGGCCACTGGCTCGGCCTGCTGCACACCTTCCAGGGCGCGTGCAACGCCAAGGGCGACTACGTCGAGGACACGCCGTCGATGGCCACGCCGACGTCCGGCTGCCCGGCGGGCAAGGACACGTGCTCGGCGCCGGGCGTCGACCCGATCCACAACTACATGGACTACTCGTTCGACTCCTGCTACGACCAGTTCTCGCCTGGGCAGGCGAAGCGCATGCTCGACCAGTACGCGTACTTCCGCGCCGGCGGCGGGACGTCGGTCGGCCAGTAGGAACCCGCGCGTGCCGCTGGCCGAAGGCCCGCACCTCGATCGCCTCCGCGAGGCGATCGAGGTCGAGGCCGCGGCGCAGCGGGCGTTGCTCGGCGGCGGCGACGGCGCGGCCGCTCGGGAGGAGATGCTCCGCGCCTCCGCGCTGTACCGCGCCTCGTGGGAGTCGGCGCCGCCCGGCAGCTACGGGCGGCTGATCGGGATGCTCAAGGCGGCGGTGATCGGCGGCGACGCCGCCGGGGCCGCCGCCTACGCCCGGGACGCGATCCCCGCCGACGCCACCTCGCCCCCGGCCTCCTACGCGGCGGCGCTCGCGGCCCTGGTGGCGGGCGACGACGCGGCCGCCCTCGCGGCGGCGGAGCGGATGCGCGCGGGCTCGGAGCCCTTCGGCCGGGCCGCCGACGCGATCGTCGGGATCGCCCGCCGCGACGGCGAGGCCTACGCCGCGGCTGCGGCGGCGATCGTCGCCGACTTCGAACGGCGCGCCGACCACCTGACCGGCGTGCCGATCGCCGACACGGCGCTCATGCTCGAGCGGCTCGCGGAGCCGCGCGGCCTCGCCGCACGGCTCCGCTCGCCGCTGCTCCCTTCCGGCGCTACTTGATCTTCGGGTCCAGCGTCAGGACGTCGGCGTCGTAGTCGATCGCGACCTTGCCGTAGCGGCTCAGGACGTCCGAGCCGAGCAGGCCCTCCAAGCCGCCGCCGTCCTTGCCCGCGAGGCCCTTGAGCGACGAGATGCTGTCGGGCTTGAGCGCGATCCGGTCGGCGCGCCACTTGCCGACCTTCACCTCGCGACCCTCGGCGCTGCCGGCCACGCCCTGCATCGTGCCGGTCGACTTGCCGGGCTTGAGGCCGACTTTGCGGGCGACGGCCTCGTCGATGACGGTCGTGCTCGCGCCGGTGTCGACCGCGAAGGCCAGCGGCCCCTTGCCGTTGATGAAGACCGGGACGAACGCGAGCGTGTTGCGGCCCTTCGCGGCGATGACCTTCAGGCGGATCTTGCGCTGCCCCTTCGGCGGCTTCTCCGTCCGCAGCTTGACCTTGTCGCCGTCGGGGCTCACGGCGCCGACGAGCGGCCCGGCCTTGGCGGTCGTCTTCGCGTCGCCGGCTTGCTCCCTGCCGACGAGAAACGCGGCCACGCCCACGGCGACGATCGCGATCAGGGACATCAGGGTCGGTGATACGCGGCGCATGACTTCCAACACCATCCTTGGTACGGGTCGACAGGTGCGCGGGTCTTACCCAGGGGCGCCGGACGGTCAATCGTCCGAAATGGACAAAGCCCTTGACGAGCGAGGGGGCGCCCGGCGCGCGGGCGCCCGGACCTCGGCCGGCGAGGTCCGGGCGCGTGCTCGGGTCAGCCCTGCGGGGCGACCGCGGTGTTCTCGCGGTCCGCGGCGACGGCGTCGACGACGTCGGCCTGGACGTCGTCGAGCGCCGGCCCGCAGGTCACCGTGTCGGCCACCTGG
>DASVQH010000520.1:0-21490 GCA_036389195.1 Solirubrobacteraceae bacterium | reverse complement strand
GGGGCGGTGGTCACGGTGGACCGCCGGTCGCCCACACAGGGAGCGAACCACTTTGACCACCCCGGTGGTGGTTAACGTGGATGTCGAGAGGCGGTAGGCGCGATCCATCCACGTTGTCCCCGCCAAAAGGTGGACGAACGGACCCGCGGAGGCGAGCGAATCCACGTTGAGGTCGTAGAGCGACCCAAACGTGGCAACACCGCCGAAAACGCTGCGCTGCATCCACGTTGTCGCCCCTCTCACCGCGACTCTCGCAAGCCGTTCCCCCAATCCCCGCGTCCGCCGCAGAGAGACGCGCGAGAAGAACCCTTCCCTATCAATGCCCGAAGTCCCGCTGAAGACGCGCGACGGGGAGCGAGCCAGGCGCAGCGCCTAGCGGCGCCGGCGGTGCCGCTTGGCCGGGCGCGCCGGGGCGGCCGCGCGCGGGAGGTCCTTGCGGGCGACGGCGTCGATCCGGTCGAGGCCGCCGAAGGCGATGATGAACGCCGTGGCCGCCGTGAGGTCGTAGGTGCGGCCGGGGCGGTACGGCCCGCGGTCGACGACCGGCACGATCATCTCGCGGCCGCCGTAGCGCAGCGCCACCTGGGTGCCGCAGGGCAGCTTCTTGTGGGCGACGCCGATCAGCGCCTTGCTCATCCGGTAGCCGCAGGCGGTGCGGCGGCCGTAGAAGCCCGGCCCGTAGTAGGAGGCGACGACCGAGCGGTAGACGGTGATGGCCACCTCGGCCGGCGCGCTGGCGGCGCTCGCCTCGGTGCCCGCGGGCACGACGCGCATGCGCTGCTGGCCGGCGCGCTTCGGCGTCCACGTCGCGGTGAAGGTCCCGTCCGCGCCGGCGGTCGCGGTGGCGATCCGCTTCCACACGCCGGTCTTGCGCACGAGCCGCTCGATCGCGACGCCCTCGCCAGGATCGGCGAGCCCGGTCAGCGTCGAGGGCGCGCCGGCGGTCGCGTCCGGGGACGCGAGCGGCGCGGGCTGCGGGGCGGGGGCGCCGCCGGTCGACTGCGGCTGCGGCTGCGGCTGTGCGGGGGCCGGCTCCGGCTGCGGGGAGGACGACGGCGGCGGCGAGGACGGCGAAGCGCCGCCGGTCTGCGCCTGCGCGGCGGCGGGAAGGGCGAACGCGACCAGGGTCGCGAGCAGCGTTGTCGCTCGGAGCGGCTTCATCGGCTTCGTGGCCTGCGAGGTGAGCTGACGGGCTCGCGCTGTGCGCTACGGCCTCATGGTTCGAGGCCGATTCGCCCCCGCGGAAGGTGTTCCTCCGCATCGGGTCCCCCGCTCGCCGCGATCAGGCCGCGACGACTCGGCGCGGGGAAGGTAGCACCCCGGCCTCCCGGATCGCCCGCAGCGCCTCGAGCTCGGCGACGGCCCGGTCCTCGCGTCCCTCGGCGGCGATCGCGCCGGCCAGCCGCCCCGCCGCACCGGCGTACGCGGGATCGGCCAGCACCCGCCGCACCGCCTCGGCGATCCGCCCCGGCGCGGCCTTCGGCCGCAGCCGCACGCCGGCGCCGTGGTGGGCCGCGCGCGCCGCGTTGTCGAGCTGGTCGCGGCCCATCGGCAGCACGACGACCGGCACGCCCGCCGCCAGCGCCTTGATCAGCGTCCCGTGGCCGCCGTGCGTCACGCAGGCCGCGGCGTGGCGCAGGACCTCGGAATGCGGGGCCCGCGCGACCACGATCACGTTGGCGGGGGCGTCGACGGTCGCCGGGTCGACGCTCGGCCCCGTGGTGACCAGGCCGCGGACCGGCAGCCCGGCGAGCGCCGCGACGGCGCGGCGCAGGACGTCCTCCTGCGCCTGGTAGGTGCTGCTCAGCGCGACGAGGACGAGCGGCGCGTCGCCCGGCGGCGGCGTCCAGTCGCCCGCCCAGGCGGGGTCGTCGAGGCGGGCGCCGGCGATCCGCACGTGGGCCGGCGGCGTGAAGCCCGGGAGCTCGAAGGCGGGGCTCGTGAGGATGAGCATGCGGTCGACGGCCATGATCTGCTCCAGCACCGTCGCGACCGGAGCGAGGCCGTGCGCGGCCCGGGCGGCGTTGACGTCCCGGAGGCCCCGGCTCCACAGTCGGTCGCCCGCGCGGCCGACGAGGTCGTCGCGCAGCCTTCCGAGCGGGCCGCGCGCCGGCGGGAACCCCGGCCCGAGCGGCGGCGTGCCCCACCCGCGGAACGACATCGGGTTCGCGAACAGGGACGCGCACGGCAGGCCCTCGGCCTCGGCGGCGATCCGCACGCCCAGCAGGGCGTCCGACGCGACCACGACGTCGGGCCGGCGGCGCGCGATCTCGGCGCGCGCGTCGGCGGCGAAGCGGGCGGCCGGGCCGCAGGTCAGCTCGTCGACGATGCGCCGGAAGATCAGCAGCGGGTTGGCGGTGTCGTGGTCGGCGGCGAGCTGGGTCTCCGGCGCGACGGTCGTGCGATGCGGCGCGGTGGTCCACGCCACGTGCTCGGCCCCGGCGGCTCGCACGTCGGCGGCGAGGACCGGGTCGGCGAGCACCCGGACGGTGTGGCCGCGGTCGACGAGGGCACGGGCGACCGACATCTGGGGGGCGACGTTGCCGCCGCCGTCCCACAGGCTGAACAGGTAGTGCGCGGGCTGGGTCATGCCCGCACTGCACCGAAGGCCCCTTGCAGCGACCTTGGGAAGACCTTGACGCGCTACGTCAAGGACGCGGCAGCCGGTCGACCGCGCGCTTGAGCGCCTGGCCGCCGACCGCGAGGCCGATCTTGGCCAGCTCGCCGGCCGCCTGGACGACGGTGGTGACGAGCTCGGTCCCGCTCGGCGCCTCCTGCGGCTCGGGGCCGCGGTCCTCGGGCGCGTCGGCCTTGAGCGCCGGCGCGCCGGCGCGGACCGGCTGCGGCCCGCCCTCGTCGGAGCGGTCGCGCGGCGCGGGGTTCGTGGTGCCGCGGGCGGTCTTGGGCTTGCGGCCCTTCGGCGCGGTCTTGGGCGCGGCCTTGGCGTCCGCCTTGGGCTTGGCCGCCGCCTTCGGCTTGGCCGCCGCCTTCGGCTTCGGCTCTGCCGTGGGCTTCGGCGCATCCGCCCGTTTGCGGCCCAGGCGGTTCGGCCGGGTGCTCGGCAGGCTGCCGAGCACGCTGGCGTCGTCGCGCTCCTTCGGTTTCCCGTCCCCCTCGCTCACGGCGGGCGAGTGTATTGACTCCCGGCGAAGAATCCGGGACGTTCCCATTCTGCCGTCCTAGACTTCCCCAAATACGGCGCCTAGACTCAGGCCTTCCCACCGGCCCGCACGTTCAATCGTGCATCGGGTATCCAGGTGCGCCGTTCGATCCAGAACCTTTGCGAGAGCGGTCGCGTCCCCTCGGCGTCGCCGCGAATCTAGACAAGAGAAACGGACATCGATGTCAGTAGTGGAGTTGCAGGAACTCGAAGAGGTGAAGGGCCTGCTCCTCAAGGGGCAGCAGATCGGCGTGCTGACCTTCGCCGAGGTGGGAGCCGCGGTCGCGGAGCTGGACCTGGACGAGGCCGATCTCGAGGAGCTCCACGGCTTCCTCGAGCGCTCCGAGATCGAGCTGGTGGAGGAGATCGACCCGGCGCTGGCCGCGTCGCAGCAGGTCGAGCGCGCGCCGGAGAAGCGCGGCCGTCGCAAGGCCAAGGCGACGATCGACTTCAAGCCGGACATGACGACCGACTCCCTTCAGCTGTTCCTGAAGGACATCGGCAAGGTGCGGCTGCTGACGGCGCAGGAGGAGGTCGACCTGGCGCGGCGCATCGAGCGCGGCGACCTCGACGCCAAGCAGAAGATGGTCGAGTCCAACCTCCGCCTGGTCGTCTCGATCGCCAAGAACTACCGCAACCAGGGCCTGCCGTTCCTCGACCTGATCCAGGAGGGGACGCTCGGCCTGGTCCGCGCCGCGGAGAAGTTCGACTACCGCAAGGGCTTCAAGTTCTCCACGTACGCGACCTGGTGGATCCGCCAGGCGATCGCTCGCGCGCTCGCCGACAAGGCGCGCACGATCCGCATCCCGGTCCACGTCGTCGAGAAGCTCAACAAGATCGGGCGCGCGGAGCGCAAGCTGGTCACCGAGCTCGGGCGCGAGCCCACGCCGGAGGAGATCGCCGAGGTCACGGGGATCGACCCGGAGGAGGTCGACTCGATCAAGCGCTCGGCGCAGGCGCCGGTCTCGCTCGAGAAGCCGGTCGGCGACGAGGAGGAGTCCGAGTTCGGCCAGTTCATCGCCGACGAGCGGGCCGAGTCGCCGTACGAGCGGGCCGCGGAGATCCTCACCAAGGAGGCGCTGCGCGAGGCGCTGGAGAACCTCTCCTACCGCGAGCGCCGCGTCCTCGAGCTGCGCTACGGGCTCGGCGGCGAGCACCCGCGCACGCTCGACGAGGTCGGGCGCACGTTCAACGTGACGCGCGAGCGCATCCGCCAGATCGAGAACCAGTCGCTCAAGAAGCTGCAGTCCCTCGCGGAGGCCCAGAAGCTCCGCGATGTCGCTTAGGCGATCGCGTTGAGCACCGCTGCGCCGGCCGGGGCCCGTCCCCGGCCGCGCCTGTCGGCGGTCCTGCGCGAGGAGGCGCGGGTCACGCCGCTGGAGCTGTTCTTCGACCTCGTCTTCGTGCTGGCGCTCACCCAGTGCACGGCGCTCATGGCCGAGACGCCGACCTGGGAGGGCATCGGCCGGGCGATGGTCCTGCTGGGCAGCCTGTGGTGGGCCTGGGGCGGCTACACCTGGCTGACCAGCGTGATCGACCCGGAGGAGGGCGCGGTCCGGGTCGTCTTCTTCGCCGCCATGGCGGCGATGCTCGTCGCCGGGCTGTGCGTCCCCGACGCGTTCGGCGACACCGCCCTCGGGTTCGCCCTGGCGCTCGCGGCGGTGCGCGCGTTGCACCTCGTGCTCTTCCGGGTCGCCAGCCGCGACAGCCCGGACATGCGCCGCTCCGTCGGCGCGCTGGCGGTCGGCACGGCGATCGGGATGGGCCTGCTGATCGGCGGCTCGTTCGCCGACCCGGGCCTGCAGCTGGCGATCTGGGCCGTCGCGCTCGTCCTCGACATGGGCGGGCCCTACGTGTTCGGCGCGGGCGGGTGGACGCTCATCCCCGGGCACTTCGCGGAGCGCTACGGGCTGATCCTCATCGTCGCCCTCGGGGAGTCGGTGGTGGCGATCGGCGTCGGCGCGGAGAAGGGCGTGGACGGCGGGGTGGTGGTCGCGGCGACGCTCTCCGTCGCGGTGGTCGCGGCGCTGTGGTGGCTGTACTTCGACGTGGTCGCGCTGGTGGCCGAGCGCCGGCTGGCGCGCGCCGCCGAGGGGCTGGAGCGCAACGCGATCGCGCGCGACTCCTACGCCTACCTGCACCTGCCGATGATCGCCGGGATCGTGCTGATCGCGCTCGGCTTCAAGAAGACGCTCGGCGACGTCGGGGAGCCGCTCAAGCTCGTCCCTGCCTTCGCGCTGCTCGGCGGGACCGCCGCCTACCTCCTGGCGCACGTCGCCTTCCGCCTGCGCAACATGGGCACGCTGAGCGTCCAGCGGCTGGTCTGCGCCGTGCTGCTGCTGGCGCTCGTCCCGGTCGCCCACGAGGTCCCGGCGCTGGCGGCGCTCGGCACCGTCGCCGCCGTGCTGGTGGCGCTGATCGCCTACGAGGCGCTGCGCTTCGCCGAGGCGCGCGACCGGGTCCGCCACCAGCTGGCGACCGAGGGGCTCGAGGCGCGAGCCCGGCGCGCCGATACGGCCTGACGGCCTCAAGGCCCTCCTGGCCGCGCCGATGACCGGGACGTGTTCGATCTCGATGCCGCTCTTCGCTATCTCGTCGTCAACGAGGGGTCCGACCTTCACCTGAAGGTCCCGTCCCGGCCAATCGTCCGCGTGCACGGCAGCATGGAGCCGATCGACGGCTCCGAGCCGCTGCGCCCCGAGGACACCGAGAACGTGGTCCGCCGCATGCTCGGCGACCCGCAGAAGATCTCGGAGTTCGAGGCGGAGAACGAGGTCGACTTCTCCTACGCGGTCCAGGGGCTCGGCCGCTTCCGCGTCAACGCGTTCCGCCAGCGCGGCTCCGTGTCGCTCGTGATGCGCGCCATCCCGGTGAACATCAAGACGATCGACGAGCTCGACCTGCCGCCCGTCCTCAAGACGCTGGCCGAGAAGGAGCGCGGGATCATCCTGCTGACCGGCACGACCGGCTCCGGCAAGTCGACGACGCTCGCGGCGATCATCGACCACATCAACCGGCACCAGCGCAAGCACATCGTCACGATCGAGGACCCGATCGAGTTCCTGCACCGCGACAAGGGCTCGATCATCAACCAGCGCGAGGTCGGCATGGACACGGCCTCCTTCAAGCGCGCGCTGCGCCGCGTCCTGCGCCAGGACCCCGACGTCATCCTCGTCGGCGAGATGCGCGACGAGGAGACGGTGCAGACCGCGCTGAGCGCGGCCGAGACCGGCCACCTCGTGCTCTCGACGCTCCACACGGTCGACGCGCCGGAGACGATCAACCGCATCATCGACTTCTTCCCGCCCCACCAGCACCAGCAGGCCCGGGCGATGATCGCCGGCACGCTGCAGGGGATCATCTCCCAGCGCTTGGTCAAGACCAAGGACGGCCAGGGGCGCGTCGCCTGCTGCGAGATCATGCTCAAGACCGGCCGCGTCCGGGACATGATCCTCGACTCCAAGCAGACCGGCTCCCTGCAGCAGGTCGTCGCCGAGGGCGAGTACTACGGGATGCAGACGTTCGACCAGGCGCTGCTCAAGCACCTGCGCGCGGGGCGCATCTCGGTCGACGAGGCCATGCGCTCGGCGTCCTCGCCGCACGACTTCAAGCTGATGGTCGCCGCCGAGGCGCGCGAGGGCACGATCCACATGGACGAGACCCCGACGCCGCAGGCGCCGGCGCCCAAGGCCCCGCCGATGACCGTCGACCTCGCGCCGGCGCTGGCCGCGCGGCCCGCCCCGCCGATGGCGCCGGCCGGCTCGCGCCCGGCCGCCCCGCCGGTGGCCCCGCCGGTGGCCGCGCCCGTCGCCCCGCCCGCGCGTCCCGCGGCGCCGCCCGTCGGTCGCCCGGTGTCGCCGCCGCCCGCGCCCGCCCGCCCGGCGGCCCCCGTGGGCGCGCCGCCGTCGGCGCCGCCGCCGTTCAGCTCGGCGCCGCCTCCCGGCGTCCGGCGCTAGGAGGACCGCGCGGCTTGACCGCGCGGCCCCGGGTGCGCGAGGCTGGTCCGCATGCAGACCACGCTTGCGCAGTACAACGAGACGAAGTCGACCGATGCCTTCGCGCTCCAGAACTCGAAGCTCCTGAAGGTCCGCCTCGACCAGGTGACCATCCAGTCCAAGCTCGGCTCGATGGTCGCCTACCAGGGCGACGTCACCTTCGAGCACGCGGGCTCGGGCGGCATGGGCCGGCTGATCAAGAAGGCGGTGACCGGCGAGGGCACGTCGCTCATGAAGGTCACCGGCCGGGGCGAGGTGTTCCTGGCCGATCAGGCGCAGGACATCCACCTGATCTACCTCGAGAACGACATGATCACGGTGAACGGGCCGAACCTCCTGGCCTTCGACGCCGGGATCGACTGGGACATCAAGAAGGTCCAGGGCGGCGGCTCGGCGATGATGGCCGGCGGCCTGTTCAACATGGCCCTCCAGGGCACCGGCTGGGTGGCGATCCTGTCCGACGGCCCGCCCGTCCTGCTCGACGTCTCCCAGGCGCCGACGTTCGCCGACGCCCAGGCGGCCATCACCTGGTCCTCCGGCGTGACGACGTCGATGAAGACCGACTTCAAGATGAAGAACCTCATCGGCCGCGGGTCCGGCGAGTCGATCCAGATGGCGTTCGCGGGGACCGGCTGGGTCCTGGTGCAGCCGTCGGAGGGGCGCATCGTCGCGCCGACGCCCGGCAGCAGCAGCGGCGGCGGGCTGGGGAGCCTGCTCAACGGCTGAGGCTCTGCGGCGGCGCGGCCCGGGCGGGGCCGCGCCGCCGGCTTCGGCTCTACCGCGCGGCTTCGAGCGCGGCGACGCGGCGGGTCAGGGCGCGCAGCGCGCGGTCCTGACGGCGGATCACGGCCCGCAGATCGGCGTCGCTGCGCGGCATCCTCGCGCTCAGGCGCGCGCCGGAGGTCGCGGCGGTCCCGAGCTGGCCGGCCGCGTTGACCAGCACCGGCTTGGCCGGGCCGGCGACGGTGACGCCGCTGACGCCGGCCAGGAAGGCGGCGGTCTGCTTGCCGGCCGTGCCGATGCGGATGCGCCCGGACTCGCCGGCGACCCCGGGGCTGGCGATCGCCACGTTGTTCGAGCCCGTCGAGAGGCTCACGCCGGCCTGGTAGCCGAGCGCCGTGTTGAACGAGCCCTTGGCGCTGACGAGCGCGCGGTAGCCGCCGGCGACGTTGCCGGCGCCCGAGACGTTGTTGAACAGCGCGCCGCGGCCCGTCGCGACGTTGTAAGCGCCCGTGGTGTTGGAGGCGAGCGCGCTGAACCCCGTCGCGGCGTTGCTGTGCCCCGTGGTGGTCTTGCCCAGGGCGGCCGAGCCATCGGCGACGTTGTCGTAGCCCGTCGTCGCGGCCAGGAGCGCGTTGGCGCCCGTGGCCGTGTTGTCGTCGGCCGTGGCGGCGGCCAGCGCGTTTGTGCCCGTCGCGGTGTTCCGGTTGCCCGTCGTGTTGTTGCGCAGCGAGCGGAACCCGGTGGCGACGTTGTCGCTGCCGTGGGTGTTGGCGAACAGCGCGCGATAGCCGCCGGCCACGTTGTTGTCGCCGTCGAGGTTCGTGGTCAGCGCCTCCGCGCCGGTGGCCAGGTTGGAGACCCCGGTGGTGTTGCCGAGGAGCGCGCTGGTGCCGAGCCCGGTGTTCGCGAAGCCGCTCGTGTTGGCGCGCAGCGCCCGCGCGCCGACCGCGACGTTGCCGCCGATCCCGGTCGCCCGCAGCGCCTCGAAGCCGATCGCCACGCTGTCGTCGGCGTTCATGGCGAGGAGCGTGTCATGGCCCAGCGCCACGTTGCGCGAGCCGCTGCTGTTGCCGTGCAGCGCGTCGACGCCGACGGCGACGTTCGCGGCACCGGTCTTCGTGAAGGTGAGCACCTGCGCCCCCAGCCCGACGTTGGCGTCGCCGCTCGTGACGCTGAACAGCGACGACGTCCCGACGCCGGTGTTGCTCGAGCCCGTCGTCAGGTCGCCGAGGACGGCGTCGCCGAAGGCGGTGTTGCTCGATCCGGCCGGCGGCCCGTTGAAGACGCTCGGTCCCGCGCCGACGTTGTGGCTGCCGTCGTAGTAGACGTCCGTCGTCGACGCGCCGGCGGCCGCCGGGGCGGTGAGCGCGACGACGGCGACGAACGCGAGGGCGGCCCGACCCATGCCCCTGGACACGGCGTACCTCCGGTGGGTGGGCCGGCCCGGCGCGGCCGGCCTCTGGACCGAACCTAGGGCGCCGGGCACGCCGGCGCAAGCCAGGCGGTCAGCGGGGGGCGCGGATCCCCGCCGCGGCGAGGTCGGTCTCGATCCAGCGGCAGATCGCGTCGACGGCGTAGCGCTGCTCGTCCTCGGTCATCGCCCGGCCCTTGGGGATCCCGTGCCAGCGCTCCAGGCAGGTGCGGCAGCAGGTCGCCGTGGCGTGCTGCGCGACGAAGACGGGGTGGCCCCGGTACGGGGTCTGCTTGCCGTCCTTGTGCGGCGCGGCGGGGGCGACGCGGGCGGCGACGATCTCGTGCGCGTGGCGGCGGAGGGCGGTCATCCCGCGCAGCTGCACCGTGGCCGCCTCGCGCCCGCGGACGTGGAACCTCGCGCGGAACGGCTGCCGGGCGAGCGCGGCCAGCGTGCCGTCGAGGTCGGTCACACGTGGACGAGGTCCTCGCCGTCGCCGTCCTCGACCGCCTCGTCGCAGGTCGGGCACCACCAGCGCGCCTGCAGCGCGGTGCCGCAGTCGCGGTGGCGGAGGGGCTCGGCGGCGTCGGCCCCGCGCGCGCCCCAGTCGGCGAGGAGCCGCAGGGCCCCGGCCAGCTCGCGGCCCGACTCGGTCAGCTCGTAGACGAAGCGCGGCGGGCGCTCGGAGTAGGCGGTGGCGACCACGAGCGCCTGCTCGACCAGCCCCTTCAGGCGGCCGGAGAGGACGTTGGGCGCGATCCCCTCCAGCGACTCCTGCAGCTCGTTGAAGCGCTTCGGCCCGTCGAGGAGCGCGGCGACGACGAGCAGCGTCCAGCGGTCGCCGACGCGGGCCAGCGCGTCGGCGAGCGGGGACCCGGGGGCGTGGCCGGCGCGGCGGTGCGGGTGGCGCGGATGCACGCGCTGCAGCGTACGCCGCACGCTCGCCGCCGACGTGTTCACCCATGATAGGTTGTGACTTGCAATCTGCAAGTGAGTAAGGAGGCGGCGATGGCGGTGCTCGAGGAGATCGGTCAGGCGGTGGCGGCGGCGGCCGAGCGGGTGGGGCCGGCGGTCGTCGGACTGGGCCGCGGCTGGGGCCGCGGCTCGGGCGTCGTGGTCGCCCGCGACACCGTCCTCACCAACGCGCACGTGCTGCGCGGCGAGGAGGTCGCGGTGCGCGTCGGCGGCGGGGAGGAGGCCGCGCTCGGGCGCGTCGCCGGCGTCGACGTCGACCTCGACCTCGCCGTGGTCAAGGTGGACACCGGCGACGCCGAGCCGGTCGCCTGGGAGCCGGAGGCGGTCGACGCGGTGGGCGTCGGCACGCCGGTGTTCGCGCTCGCCGATCCCGGCGGGCGCGGGCTGCGCGCGACGGCCGGGTTCGTGTCGGCGACCAACCGGTCCTTCCGCGGCCCGGGCGGGCGGCGGATCCGCGGCACGGTCGAGCACTCCGCGCCGCTGCCGCGCGGCGCCTCGGGCGGCCCGCTGGTCGACCTGAGCGGCCGGCTGCTCGGGCTCAACGCGATCCGGCTGGAGGGCGGGCTGATCCTCGCCGTGCCCGCCGACGCGGCGATGCGCCGCCGCGTCGACGCCCTCGCGCGCGGGGAGGCCGCCGAGCGGCCGCGCCTCGGCGTCGCGCTGGCGCCGCCGCGCGCCGCGCGCCGGCTTCGCGCCGCGGTCGGGCTGCCGGAGCGCGAGGGGCTCCTGGTCCGCGGCGTCGAGGACGACTCGCCCGCGGGACGCGCCGGCCTGGAGCGCGGCGACCTCCTCGTCGCGGCGGCCGGCCGCCCCCTCGACTCCGTCGACGCGCTCTTCGACGCCCTCGAGGGCGCAGCGGCCGGCGGGTCGCTCGCCCTGACCGTCGTGCGCGGGACGGAGGAGCGCGAGGTCACCGTGCCGCTCGCCTGAGGCGCTTCATTCGGTGAAGCTTTGCGCTATCCTGGGTAAAGCATGCCGAATTCCGACTGCCCCGTCTGCCGGACCGCCGACGTCGTCTGCGGCAAGTGGACCCTCCTCGTGATCCGCGACCTCGCCGAAGGCCGCGCCCGGTTCTGCGAGCTCGAGCGCTCGCTGGCGGGCATCTCGCCCCGCACGTTGTCGCTGCGCCTACGCGCGCTGGAGGAGGAAGGGATCCTCGAGCGCCGCACGTTCCCGGAGGTCCCGCCGCGCGTCGAGTACGCGCTGACGGAGAAGGGCCGCGCGCTGGTGCCCATCGTCGAGTCGATGCGCGAGTACGGCTCGCGCTGGCTCGGCGCGTCGGGGGACTGCGCCGAGTCGCCCGAGCTCGCCCTGGCCTGACGTCGGCGGCGGGGTCGTCTGGCGGTTGCTGCGTCGGGTGAGGGAAGGGTGTGCGGCTCGCGGGGGACACCCGGCGACACGGTGGTGCGGCCGGGGAGGTTCGTGTCGTTCTGTGTACCTCGGAGGTGCACGGGATGACACGGAGCGTCGCGGAGGGTGCTCTGTGTCATCCAACGGACCCCTCAGAACGACACACGGGCGCGCCGGACGGCCGTGCGTCGGATGGTGGGGCTCCTGCGCCCCCGATCCGACTCACTCGTTCCGCCGCTGCGCGTGAGTAGTCCAGACGGGCCAAAAGACCCTCCCTCCTCAATGCCGCAGTGAACACGGTCCCGCATCCCTGAACCACGTCGCAACCACCCGTGCACGCGGCCACACCCGGCAGGACCCGGTGCCACCGCGCCGAACCTCGCGGAACCATGCACAACCGCGCGCTCCACGACACACTGGCCGCCTACGTGGAGGAAGCGGCCTGGCAGCTCGCCGCCGAGGTCGCCGACGGCGCCGAGATCCCGTTCGAGCTGATGGAGGAAGGCCGCGCGACGTCGCCCCTGTACTGCTACCGCCCGCTCGTCGCGGAGTTCGTGGCCGGGCGTGGCGGGATGCTCGCGCGGCTGCCCTCGCACGCCGGCGCGGTGCGGCGGCTCGCGGCGCTGCCGAGCGTCGACGCCTACCTGGAGCGGCGCGGCGAGCGGCCGCCGCGCGGCGACGCGAGCACGCGCGCCGAAGCGGCCCTGAACGCGTTCCTCGGGGCGGTCTGGGAGGACGCCTCCGACTTCGTGTTCGACGCCACCCGCTTCGAGGCCGCCTACGGCGAGCTCGAGCGCGCGGCCTACGAGGGCTGCTCGCTGACCCGGGTGCTGGCGCCGGTCGAGGGCCTGGTCATCGAGTCCGAGGAGGTGCCGCTCGGCGAGGGGCTCGGGCTGGCGCGGGCGACCGCGCTGCAGGACGCGCCGCTCGAGCTGCGTGGGGACCCGTTCGCGACCGTCGCCGTGCTCTCGCTCGAGACGGCGCCCGGGGAGCCGGGCGGGCTGGAGCTGGCGGGCCGCCGGCTGCGCCGGCTGCAGACGGCGCTGCGCCTGTGGGACGACGCCGAGCCGGCGATCGGGCCGACCGCCTGGGCGCGCACCGACGACGGCCCCTGGCTCCACGTCCCGCTGTCGGGCGGCGTCCGCCGGATGACCGGCGACTGCCTGCTGGCCGCCGACGAGGAGGACCCGCTGCGCGCGTTCTGCGCGCTGGTCGACCGCCGCACGCCTCGCCAGGGCGAGCTGGCCTGGGCGCTGCGGCGCTTCGAGCTCGGGTGCGAGCGCCCGCGCGCGCTGGAGGCGCTGACCGACTGGCTGCTGGCCGCCCGCGCGCTGTTCGGCGACGCCCGCGAGGCCACCGCCGCCGGCGCGCTCGCCCGCCTCGCCGCCATCTGCGCCGCGCCGGAGCAGCGCGACGACCTCACCGCCCGCCTGCACGAGACCGTCACGCTCGAGCGCGCCGCGATCGCCGGGCTCGCCCGCCCGGCGCCGCTGGTCGAGGAGCAGGTCTCAGAGCTCGGCAGCCGCGTGCGCGCGGTCCTGCGCGACGTCCTCTGCGGCCACCTGGACATCGACGTCCGCTCCGTCGCCGACCGGCTGCTCGCGGCGGCCGAGCACCCCGAGCACGACCGCGACTCGACCGCGGACATGCCCGCGCTGGGCTAAGCGGCTTCCGCGAAGAGGTGGTCGAGCACCTGCGCGAGCCCGTCGACGTCGTGGACGTCGTCGGCCAGCTGCGGGATGACGATCGTGGCCGGCGAGCCGAGCTCGTCCCGCAGCCGCGCGACGTTGGCGGCATCGCGCGCCGCCAGCCCTGACAGCTCGCGCGCCGAGCGCAGCACGCGCGACGCGAGGCCCGAGCCGAGCGCGTCGACCAGCCCCGCGGGCTCGTCGTCGCCGATCGCCGGCGCCTCGCGCATGCGGTTGACCACGAGCCCCCCGAACGGCATGGCGGCCTCGCGCAGCTTGCGGTGGAAGTACAGCGCCTCCTCGACCGGCTCGTGCTCGGGCGAGGTGATGATCAGGAACGTCGTCTGCGGATCCGAGAGCAGCGCCTTGACCCCGGCGGCGCGCTCCGTGAAGCCGTCGATCATCCCGCCGAGCGCGCGGAAGAACACCGACAGGTCCTCCAGCAGGTCGACGCCGGTGACCCGCTTGAGCAGCGAGAAGACCACGCCGGTCCCGCGCCCGATGATCCGCCCGCCGAAGCCCGCGGGGCGCAGGAACATGCGGATCGCGCGCCCCTGGAAGAAGCCGGTCAGCCGGTCGGGGGCGTCGAGGAAGTCCAGCGCGTTGCGCGACGGCGGCGTGTCGAGCACGAGCAGGTCGTAGTCGCCCTCCGCGTCGAGCTCGAAGAGCTTGGCGATCGCCGTGAACTCCTGGGAGCCCGCGACCGCGCTGGAGAGCTGCTGGTAGATCCGGTTGCCGAGCACCTCGTCGCGCGTGGCCTCGTCCGGGGCGAGGCGCTCGATCAGCGCGTCGAAGGTCCGCTTGGCGTCGAGCTGCATCGCCCACAGCTCGCCTTCCATGGTGATGCCGTGCTCGGTGAAGCGATCGGGGTCCACGAGCGCCGGCTCGTTGCCGAGGCCGTCGAGCCCGAGCGAGGTGGCCAGCCGCCGCGCCGGATCGATCGTCACCACGGCGACGCGCAGCCCCCGCTCGGCCATTCCCATGGCCAGCGCGGCCGACGTCGTCGTCTTGCCGACGCCGCCGGAGCCCGCGCAGATGACGATCCGCTTGCCGGCCAGCAGCTCTTCGACGCTCACGATGTCGCGGCGCTCCAGTAGTCCTCGCGGGGCTCGGACCGGACCAGCCGCCGGAGGCCGCGGATCCACACCAGGCCGGTGCGGCGGTAGAGCACGATGTCCTCGGTGCGCCGCTCGCCGTAGGCCAGTACGGTGAGCGACGAGTCGGGATCGGCCACGAACGAGTGGCTGATCCCGGTTCCGGCCGGCCGGGAGATCACGGTGCCCGCGCGGACGGCGTGCTCCTCGTCGTCGAGGAACAGCTGGCCGTTCCCGCTGAGGACGATGAACAGCTCCTCCTCGGCGGAGTGGCAGTGCGGCGGGAAGCCCTCGGAAGCCGACCGGATCGTCATGTGCGCGAGGCCGGCGCGCTCGACGCCGATCGCCCCGCCGATGTCGCGCTGCCCGAACTGGTGGGTCTCGTGGGCGTTCTCCTCGAGCTCGATGTCCGGCAGCGCGACCACGCGCGGCGGGCGCGGCCCCGGGTGCGACGGGGCGGCTTCCCCCGCGGCCACCGAGAACATGAGCAGGTCGAGCCCGTCGCGACCGGCGACGAGCGGCTCGACCTCCTCGTCGGGCCGGTAGAGGACGGTCTGGCCAGGACCGACGTCGGCGCCGGTCAGCGTGCCCGAGCCGGCCAGGACGAAGTGCAGCTGCTCCCGGCGGTGGCCGGCCGGCGGCGCGATCTCGCCGTGCGCCGGGACCCGGATGCGATCGAGCGACAGCCTGCGGCTGCCGGCGGCCGCGCCCAGCTCCTGCAGCCGTCCCGTCTCGAGCTCCTCGATGTCCACGTCGTCCCAGTGCGCAATCGGCGTCATCCGCGGTCTCTTCCCCCGAAGCGCCGGGGAGGAATCCCGCGCAGGCGTGCGAATACGCCCACCGTGAACCCGCAGCGCGACACCGAACGGAGCATCACCTCGTGACCGGCAACGCCAAGGTCATCGCGTTCGCCAACCAGAAGGGCGGCGTCGCCAAGACGACGACCACGCTGAACCTCGCGGCGGCGTTCGCCGAAGAGGGCCATCGCGTGCTCTGCGTCGACATGGACCCGCAGGGCAACCTGACGATGTCGCAGGGGATCGACCCCGACACGGTCGAGCCGTCGATGTACGACGTGCTGGTCCACGACGTGCCGATCCGCGAGGCGATCCACGCTCGCGAGATCGACGTCGCGTGCGCCTCGATCGACCTCGCGGGGGCCGAGATCGCGATGTCGACGAAGATCGGCCGCGAGCGCTCGCTGGAGAAGGCGTTCCGCCCGATCATCGACGACTACGACTTCATCTGCATCGATACGCCGCCGTCTCTGGGACTCTTGACGATCAACGCGCTCACGGCGGCGGACAAGGTGATCGTCCCCGTGCAGTGCGAGTATCTGTCAATGCGGGGCCTGCTCCAGCTGCAGAACACGCTCTCGATGATCCGCGAGAACCTCAATCCCGACGTCGACATCGAGGGCATCCTGCCCACGCTCGTCGACTCCCGCACGCTCCACGCCCAGGAGGCGCTCGAGCTGCTGGAGGAGAACTTCGGGGACCGGGTGTTCGCGTCGCGGATCAAGAAGACCGTGCGCTTCGCGGAGGCTCCCGTCAAGGGCATGTCCGTGCTCAAGTACGACCCGAACGGGTCGGCGGCCGACTCGTATCGCCGGTTGGCGAAGGAGGTTCTGTCCCATGGGAAGCGGTAAGCGGGCGAGCATGCGTGAGGGGCCGCTGGCCGCGCTCTTCCGCAAGACGGAGACCGAGGGCCTCGAGCCCCGCCCCGAGACGACGGCCGCGAGCGCGCCGGCGCCCGAGCCGGCGCCCGCCCCCGCGCCCCCGACGCCCGCCGCCGAGGCGCCGCGCGTCCCGTCGCCGCAGGAGCGGCTGCGCCACGCCTTCTCGGCCGACATCCCGGCCAACGTGATGGAGGCCCCCGAGCCGGTCGCGCCGCCCGCGCCCGCGCCCGCGCCGGCGCCGGCGCCCGAGCCGGTCGCCGCGCCGCCGGCCGACGTCTACGCGCGCTCGGGCGTCTACTCGGCGCCGCAGCCGGTGGGCATGCCGCAGCTGCGCGTGGTCGGCGTCGGCGGGGCCGGCGGCAACGCCGTCAACCGCATGGTCGAGGCCGAGGTGGCGGGCGTCGAATTCCTCGCCGTCAACACCGACCTGCAGTCGCTGCAGCAGTCGGCCGCCGACGTCACCGTCCACATCGGCTCCGAGCTCACGCGGGGCCTCGGCTCCGGATCGAACCCGGACCTCGGCCGCGCGGCGGCGATGGAGGACTACGACAAGACCAAGGCGCTGCTCAAGGGCGCCGACATGGTCTTCATCACCGCCGGCGCGGGCGGCGGCACCGGCACCGGCGCCGCCCCGGTCGTCGCGCGGATCGCGCGCGAGCTGGGCGCGCTGACCGTCGGGATCGTCACCAAGCCGTTCGGCTTCGAGGGCTCGCGGCGCGCCGCGCAGGCCGAGAAGGGCATCGAGGCGCTCGCCGAGGAGGTCGACACCCTCATCGTCGTGCCGAACAACCGGCTGCTGTCGGTGCTCGACAAGAACACGTCGATGATGGAGGCCTTCCGGGTCGCCGACGACGTGCTGCGCCAGGGCGTCCAGGGGATCTCCGACCTCATCACGCTGCCGGGGCTGATCAACCTCGACTTCGCCGACGTGCGCACGATCATGTCCGAGGCCGGGCCGGCGCTCTTGGGCATCGGCATGGGGCACGGCGACAAGCGGGCGCTCGACGCCGCCCAGCAGGCCGTCTCCTCGCCGTTGCTGGAGACGAGCATGGACGGCGCGCGCAAGATCCTGCTGTCGATCACCGGGGGCAGCGACCTGTCGCTGTGGGAGGTCAACGAGGCGGCCAAGGCCGTCGCCGAGGCCGCCCACCCGGACGCCAACATCATCTTCGGCGCGATGGTCGACGAGAAGCTCGAGGAAGACCAGGTGTGGATCACCGTGGTGGCCACCGGGTTCGCCGAGCAGCGCCCGGCGCGGGTCGAGCGCGGGCGGCTGCAGGAGCCGGCCGGCGAGCCGCGCGTGAGCCGCTTCCGCGAGCCCGAGCGGCGCGACCGCTACGACCGCGGGCCGGCGCGCTCCGCCGTCGACGTCGACGTGCCCGAGTTCATCCCCCGGTAAGCAGGGAGGGGTCCGGCGGCGCATGCGCGGCGTCGTCGCCGCCGGTCACCCCGTCACCGCCGAGGCGGGCGCCCGCGTGCTGCGCGATGGCGGCAACGCGGTCGACGCCGCGCTGGCCGCCGTGCTCGCGTCCTTCGTCACCGAGCCCCTGCTCACGGGGCTCGGCGCCGGCGGGTACCTGCTCGTGGCCGGCGCCGGGCGCGAGCCCGCGGTGCTCGACTTCTTCGTGGCCACGCCGGGCGGCCGGCGCGGCTGCGAGCTGATCCCGGCCAACGTCTCCTTCGGCGACGCCGAGCAGGTGTTCAACGTCGGGCCGGCGTCGTGCGGGGTGTGGGGGACCCCCGCGGGCATCGCCGCGGCGGCCGAGCGCTTCGCGACCGTGCCGCTCGCCGATCTCGCCGCCCCGGCGGTGGCGCTGGCGCGCGACGGGGTGGACGTCACCGCCTACCAGGCCTACGTGCTCGAGCTGCTCCTGCCGATCGTGTGCTCGTCGGCGGAGGCGCAGGCGCACTTCATGCCCGGCGGGCGCGCGCTGCAGGTCGGCGACGTCCAGCGCGACCCCGAGCTGGGCGACGCGATCGAGCTGCTGGGGCGCCACGGCGCCGCGCCGTTCTACACCGGCGAGGTCGGGACGGCGGTGCGCGAGTACGTCGGCGCGCGCGGCGGCGCCATCACCGCGGAGGACCTGGCGGCGTACTCCGCGGTCTGGCGCGAGCCGGTGCGGGCGCGCTACCACGGCCGCGACGTGCTGACCAACCCGCCGCCGGCCGCCGGCGGCCTGCTCGTGACGTTCGTGCTCGCGCTGCTGGAGCGGGGGATCGATCTGGTGGAGGCGATGGAGCGGGCGCAGGACGAGCGGACGCCGGAGTTCATGGAGGCGCTGGGGGATCCGGGCTTCGCGGCGCAGTTCGTCGCCTCGCGCCTGGGCGCGACCACGCACGTGTCGGTGATCGACGCCGACGGCCTGGCCTGCTCGGTCACGTGCACGAACGGCGAGGGGTCGGGGATGCTGGTCCCGGGCACCGGCGTCCACGTCAACAACATGATGGGCGAGCTCGACCTCAACCCGTTGGGCTTCTTCACCCACCCGGCCGGGCGGCGGCTGCCGTCGATGATGGCGCCGACGGTGGTCCTGCGCGACGGCGTGCCGGAGCTGGTGATCGGCTCGGCCGGCTCCAACCGCATCCGCTCGGCGGTCGTCCAGGTCATCCGCAACGTGGTCGACGGCGGGATGCCCCCTCGCGCCGCCGTCGACGCGCCGCGGCTGCACTTCGAGGACGGGATCGTCTACCTCGAGCCGGGGATCGACGAGGCGCCGCTCGCGGGGCGCACGCTCGCGCGCTTCCGCGACACGAACATGTTCTTCGGCGGCGTGCAGGCCGCGTGCCGCGACCCGCGCAGCGGGGCGCTGACCGGCGCGGGCGATCCGCGCCGCGGCGGCGCGGCGGTGGTCGTCTAGCGGCCGGGCTGCTCGGGGAGGTTGGTCGCCTCGCGCCGCTCGGCGGCAAGCCGCCGCTCCGCGCCGCGCGTGTCGCGCTCCTCGCGCCGGACGGCACCGCGCGCCTGGGCAGCGTCGTTGCGCTTTGCGATCTCGGCTTTTCTCGCGAGATAGGCGGCCTCGCCGCGCAGTGGCTCGGACGGCGGCTTCTTCTTGGGGGCCATGTCGGAACCTTTCGCTCGAACGCCGGACAAGCCACCCTACCGCTCCCGCGGCGCCGAGACGCTATGGTCACGGGTGTAACAGCCGGGCCACTGGGGCTCGGCGTGCAGTGCCAGCGCCCGCAGTCGATGCCTTGTTGCACCTTCGCGAACGCAGTGCACCAACCGTGGAGGTTCACCAACATGCCCATCGGAACCGTCAAGTGGTTCAACGACGACAAGGGCTTCGGCTTCATCACGCCGGAGGACGGGTCCAAGGATCTGTTCGTCCACTTCAGCGCCATCAGCGGCTCGGGCTTCAAGTCCCTGCCTGAGGGCGCCAAGGTGTCCTACGAGGCCGCCTCGGGTCCCAAGGGCCCGAACGCCGAGAACGTCACGCTGGTCTAGCGACCGAGCGTCAGTCGCCGGAGCGGGACGCGGTCCCGCCCGGCGACGAGGATCGCTGTGGCGCGCACCGCGCCGCGGCGCATCCGGCGGCGCGCGAGCGCCGTCAGGCGGATCCGGATCGTCCGGGCTCCTTCCGCCGGGACCGAGAAGTCCCGCGCGCCGAGCCGGCGACCGCCCGTCGTCCGCAGCTCCAAGCGGCCGCTGCAGCCCGCCGGACCGGGGCAGCTCAGCCGCAGCCGCGCCGTGCGCCGCCGGCGCCCGACCCGGGCGCTGACGCCGACGCTCGGCAGGCCGACCGCCGCCGCCGTGGCCGCCGGCGGCCCGAAGGTCGCCTCCGGCACCGCCGCGGGCGCCGTCGAGGCGTCCGCACCCGGCGGTGGCGACGAGACGTCGGCCGGCGGGTCCGGCTCGGACCGCGGCTCCTGCGCGACCTCTGCCGGCGGCGCGCAGCCCACACGCGGCCGGTGGAACGCGAGGTGGACGTTCGACGACGGGATCTCCTGCCAGGCGATCACGCCGAGCTCGCCGGCGTCCAGGGTGGGCCGCCACGGGATCGACCGGTGATCGGCGATCCGCTCGGCCGGGCACGGCGCGCCGTCCAGCGGCACGCTGACCGCGCTGGTCCCCGGCATGCTGTCGAAGACGGCCACCGCCGTCCCCGTGCGGTCCGCGCCGACCCGCGGCGAGTTGGCGTAGCTCACGCCCTGCGCCCGCACCGGTGGGCGCGCGAGCCCGTCCGCGCCGACCTGCTGCAGCTGCAGCCCGACGGAGCGCCCGGTCCGGGATCCCTCGCCCTCGCGGGTCCACTCCATCGCCTCGACGGCCACGACCGCGCGGCCGCCCGGCACGGCGCCGACCGAGGCCCAGCCGGGGCTCGCCGGGCGCGCCGTGTCGCCGCTCATCGCGCCGTCGATCGCCACGGGCGCTCGGAAGGCGCCGCCGGGCGGCGCGGTGGCGAGCGAGTACGACGGCGTGCCCGCGTCGTCCGAGCCTTCGATCAGCAGCGCGAGCGAGCCGTCGGCGTGGCCGTCGAGCTCGATCCGCGGGAACCAGTGCTCCAGCCCCGCGCCGACGGTCTTCACGGCGCCGAAGTCCTGGCCGGGGCGCCGGCGCGCGACCCGCACCTCGTGCCCGTCCAGCCAGGCGGCGCCGACCACGCCGGCGTCGCCGACGGCGAGCTGCGCCGCGCCGCCCGGCCCGACGACCTCCGGGGCGCCGAACGACGCCGCGCCGCTCGGGCGGACCGCCGCGGTGACCCCGTCCTCGCCGTCCCAGACGGCGGTCGCCTCCCCGGCGCGGTCGGTGACGAGGTCGATGCTCGGCGCCGGATCGTCGAGGCCGGCGGCCAGGACCTGCGGCGCGCCGAACACGCCGCCGGGCGGACGGATCGCCACGCGCACCGTGCCGCCCGTCCACCACATGACGAACGCCTCGCCCTCGGCGCTGATCGCGACCTGCGCGTAGCCGCGGTCGCCGGTGTCGAGGTCGTACGCCGGCCCGTAGGTCCCGTCTGCCTCGCGGATGAGGATGCGCTTCCCGCGCTCGTCGAACTCGCCGTAGGCGGGGGTGTAGACCAGGACCGTCGTGCCGTCGGCGCCGATGGTCGCACAGATTCCTGAACATTGAGCAACACGGTTGACCGCACCCGGGCGGTCGGGAAGATCCGTCGGTCGGGCGGGTGACGCCTACACACGGACGTCGATGCGCAGCACCCAGCCGCCCGCGCCGTCGCGCCGCGCCGCGAAGCCGTGGTCGCCCTCCGCGGCCAGCGCGCCGATGTCGACCGGCGCCTCGGGATCCGTGGCCAGGACGGTGAGGACGTCCCCGGGGGTGAGCTGCGCGAGCGCCGCGCGGGCCTTCAGCGCCGGGAGCGGGCACGCGAGCCCGCGGGCGTCGAGCTCACGATCCATACGATGCGGAGGCTAATGACCGCCCGGCCGCTCGCCGTCATCCTCGCTTCCGCCGACCTCG
>DASVQH010000519.1:0-6661 GCA_036389195.1 Solirubrobacteraceae bacterium | reverse complement strand
CGGTCCTTGACGTCGTCCCACAGCGCGCCGCGGCGCAGGGCGTTCTCGACGATCTCGTCCATGTCGCCCTTCATGCCCACGACCCGCGGCCCGAACGCGATGTTGTCGTAGATCGACTTGGGGAACGGGTTGGGCTTCTGGAAGACCATCCCGATCCGCTTGCGGACGCTGACGGGGTCGATCCGCGGGTCGTAGAGGTTCTCGCCGTGGTAGACGACCTCGCCCTCGACGCGGGCGCTGGGGATGAGGTCGTTCATCCGGTTCAGGCAGCGGATGAAGGTCGACTTGCCGCACCCGGACGGGCCGATCAGCGCGGTGATCTCGTTGCGGTGCAGCGCCATGTCCACGTTGCGCACGGCGCGCGCCTCGCCGTAGGAGACGCTGACGTCGCGCACGTCGAAGATCGGCTCGCGCATCGGCTTGCCGTCGGGCGGCGCCGGCTTGCCGTTGGGCCGTGTGCCGGCGCTCGTCGCCTCGCGGGCGGCGGCCTCGAAGTCCCTGGGATCGGTCACCTTGCCGGCCACCTTGACGGCCTCCTCACCATTTCTGCTCGTAGCGGTTTCTCAGGAAGATCGCCACCGAGTTCATCAGCAGCAGGATCAGCATCAGGACGAGGATCGCCCCGGCGGCGGCGCTCACGAAGCTGCGGTCCGGGTCCTGCGTCCACACGAAGATCTGGATGGGCAGCGCCGTGAAGGAGTCGAACAGCCCGCTCGGGTTGAAGCGCGGCGAAGCGGCGGCGCCGATCAGCAGCAGCGGCGCGGTCTCCCCGATCGCGCGCGACAGCGCGAGGATCACGCCGGTGGCGATGCCGGCCACCGAGCCCGGGAGCACCTGCTTCCAGATCGTCTGCCACTGCGTCGCGCCGAGGGCCAGCGCGCCCTCGCGCACCGACGGCGGCACGGCGCGGATCGCCTCGCGCGAGACGATGATCACCACGGGCAGGACGAGCAGCCCGAGCGTGATCCCGCCCGCCAGCAGGACCCGGCCCATCCCGAGCGGCCCGCGGACGATGAACGCCAGACCGAGGATGCCGTACACGACCGACGGGACCGCCGCGAGGTTCTGGATGTTGACCTCGACGAGCCGGTTGTACCAGCGGTCGCGGTCCGCGTACTCCTCGAGGTAGATCGCCGTCGCGACGCCGAGCGGGACGACGAAGACCGCGGTCAGCGCCATCAGGTAGAGCGTCCCGACGATCGCCGACTGGATGCCCGACGTCTCCGGGAGCACCTTGGACGGGAAGCGCGTCAGGAAGTCCCAGGTCAGGCGCCCGGCGCCGTCGTGCGCGACCTCGTAGAGCAGGACGGCGAGGGCGAGGAAGCCGACGGCGATCGCGCCGTACATGGCGGCGCGGAAGACGGCGTCGGCGACGCGCGACCCGGTGCGCGCGCGCGGGAACACGCTCCGCTGCGTGGCCGCCCGCGCGGCGATCTGGGCGCCGGTCATTCGTAGACCTGCCGGAAGCGGCGGACGAGGCGGATGGAGATCGCGTTCAGCGTCAGCGTCAGCGCGAACAGCGTGAGCCCGACGGCGAAGATGGTGCCGTACTCGATCGAGCCGGTCGGGATGTCGCCGCGCGCCTGCGCCGCGATGTAGGCGGCCATCGACTGGTAGCCCTGCAGCGGGTCGATCCCCAGCCGGGCGACCTGGCCGCCGGCGATGAGGATGATCACCGTCTCCCCCACCGCGCGCGAGGCGCCGAGGATGAGGGCGGCGACGATGCCCGACAGCGCGGCCGGGAAGACGATGCGCAGCGACACCTGCAGCTTGGAGGCGCCGAGGCCGAACGCCCCTTCGCGCAGCGAGGCGGGGACGGCGCTCATCGCGTCCTCGGCCACCGACGCGATCGTCGGCAGCACGAGCAGCCCGAGGATGATGCCGGCCGACAGCGCGTTGAACTGGCGGACGTCGAGCCCGAGCGCCTCGCGCAGGACGTCCGGCGTGAAGAAGGTGAGCGCGAAGTAGCCGAAGACGATCGTCGGGACCCCGGCGAGGAGCTCGAGGACCGGCTTGACCATCCGCCGCACGCGGGGCGGGGCGTACTCCGAGAGGTAGATCGCCGCCAGCAGCCCGAGCGGGACGGCCACCGCCAGCGCGATGGCCGAGAGGTAGAGCGTGCCGGTGATCAGCGGGATGACGCCGAAGGACTGCTGGTCGCCGGCGAACGTCGGCGTCCACTTCGTGCCGAAGAGGAAGTCGCCGATCGGCACCTCGCCGAAGAAGGTGATCGTCTCGCGCACCAGCGAGAGGACGATCAGGACGGTCGTGACGACGGACACGGCCGCCGCGGCGAGCAGGGCGATGCGAATCGCGTGCTCGCCGCGGGCACGCCGCGTGCGCGTGTAGTGGAGCGAGGCCCCCATGGCTAGGCGCCGGCGCCGGCCTCCACCTGCTTGAGGTCCGACGAGGCCTGCGAGGACTGCTCGGAGGTCATCGGGACGATCTTGGCCGCCTGGGCGATCTTGTCGGCGTTCTGGTTGACGAACTCCATGAACGCCTTGACCTCGGCCTTGGCCATCGACTTCTCGCTCGGGTACATGAAGAGCGGGCGCGACAGCGGCTTGTAGGAGCCGTCCTGGATCGAGTCGGTGCTGGGCTTCACGCAGCCGTCGCCGGAGTCGATCCCGACCAGGTTGAGCTTGTCCTGCGCGCCCTCGTAGTAGGAGAAGCCGAAGTAGCCGAGGCCGCCCTCGTCGCCCTCGACGCCCGTGACGAGCTGGTTGTCGTCCTCGGACGGCTCGTAGTCCTCGCGGGTCACGCCCTCCTCGCCGTTGATCTCCTTCGTGAAGAAGTCGAACGTGCCGGAGTCGGTGCCGGGGCCGTAGAGCGAGAGCTTGGTGTCCGGCAGGCCGGACTTCAGCTCGCTGAGGCTCTTGACCTTCGAGCCCTTGTTCCACAGCTGCTTGAGCTGGTCGGTGGTCAGGCAGTCGACCGCCATCGCCTTGTTGGTCACGACCGCGATGCCGTCGTTGGCGATCTGGACGTCGCCGTACTTGACGCCGTTCTTCTGGCAGATCGGCGCCTCCTCGTCGTCCTTGATCGGGCGCGAGGCGTCGGAGATGTCGGTCTCGCCGGCGCAGAACTTCTCGAAGCCGCCGCCGGTGCCGGACTGGCCGACCGTGATCTTCACGTCGGGGTTCTCCTCGTTGAAGAGCTCCGCCGCCGCCTGGGCGAACGGGTAGACGGTCGAGGAGCCGTCGATCGTGATGGTGCCGCTCAGGTCACCACCGCCGCCGCCGCCCTTGGCGGCCGAGGAGCCCTTGTCCTCGGAGTCGCCGCAGGCGGCGAGTCCGATCGTGGCGCAGAGCGCCAGGGCGATGAGTGCAGGGGTTCGGGTCACTGGGTTCTTCTCCTGGGGTGAGTGTGGGATCGAAGGCCGATCCAGTTGTGAAAAGCGCGTGAACGGCGGCAAAAGGCCTGCTAGACGCGGTAGCCGAAGCCGAAATGCGTGTGGATCAGGTGCCGCCCGGGAAGCTCTGCGCCGAGCTTCACGCGGAGCTTGTGCACGTAGACGTCGACGGACCGGTCGTCCCGGCGCAGCTCGCCGCCCCACACCGCGGCGTAGAGCTCCTGGCGCGATACGACCTGGCCGGCCCGGCGCAGCAGCGCGACCAGCAGGTTGAACTCCCGCACCGAGAGCACGACCGGCTGCCCCGCCACCCGCGCGAGGCCCGCGGCGGGAAAGGCCTCGACCTCCCCGGCGCGCAGCAGCTCGGTGTCCTGTGTGGCTTCCATGGAAGGCCAGTCTCGGGGCGCGCGGCCCGCCTCCGGTTACCGGCTGGTGAACCGCGCGTGAACGACCGGTGAACTCGCCGCGGCGAGCCGCGCCCGGCGGGCTCGCCCGCCTCTAGCGTCGGTAGACGGCGAGGCGGGTGATCTCGCCTGCCGCGTCGACGTCGAAGACATCGACGATCGGAACCAGCCCATGTTCGGGGTGGTCAACCTCGAACTCGACGACGCAGCGGCCGGCGTCTGCGACGTAACGGTCGTTGATGATCGGTGCGTTCATCGGCTTGACGTCGTTGAGGTAGCGCTCGCGGATCGCGACCCGCCCTCGCCGCGGCTCGATCGGGAGGATCGGAACCCACTCGGCGTCCTCGTGGAAGAGCGCTGACATCGCTTCGTAGTCACACCGGTTCGACGCCTCGATGTACGTCCGGGCGACCCGTTCGGGCCTGGTCATGAGTCGAAGCCTGACAGCACCTAGTGGAGGCGACCTGATCGTGCCCCGCGCGCGAGGCTCGCCATCCTGGTCGCGCCGGCGCCGCCGCCGGTGACGATCGTGTTACCCCGGGAGCCCCGGGCGCTTGAGCGCGACGCCCTCGAGCACGTGCGCGACCTTCTCGCACGCGTCGACCGCCTGCTCGAGCGACTCGAAGATGTCCTTCCAGCGGATCACGGTCATCGGGTCGATCCCGGTGGCGAACAGGCAGGCGATCGCCGAGCGGACCAGGCGGTCGCCCTCGTTCTCCAAGCGGTGGATCTCGACCAGATGCGCGGCGAGGTCCGCGCCGGCGCGCAGCCCGGCCAGGGCCTCCGCCACCTGCGCGCAGCTCTCGACGAGGACGCCGGCCATCTGCTCGGCCTGCTCCATCGGCGCCTCGACGGCGTAGAGCACCATCCGGTCGGCCGCCTCCTCGGTGAAGTCGACGATGTCGTCGAGCGCCGTGGTGAGCGCGTGGGCGTCGACCGAGTCCAGCGGCCCTTCGCCGTCATGCTCGGCGACGTAGCGGAGGATCTCGTGCGCGAGCCGGTCCCCCTCGTGCTCGCGGTCGAGGATGTCCTGCGCGAGCGCCGCGTTGTCGGGGAAGTCGGCGAGCATGTCGCGCATGAGCAACGCGGTCTGTGCGGCGTTGTGCCCCGCTTCCTCGAAGAGATCCAGGACGGGCGTGGCGGCGACGGCGCGGCGAATCCTCATGTGCCGGTGGATGCTAGGCGGGCCGGCCGGCTTGCGGACCGGCTTTCACAGGACGTTCACCGCTGAGTGGATCTCCCGCTCCGTGCGGACACCGGCTGTGATGATCCGGTTATCGCGGCGGGTCGAGGATCCTGACCGCCGGGGAGGCGTGTCTATGCTCGCGGCGAGATGACCAGCTTCGTGAGCACGCAGGCCCGCGGCATCCGCCTGGCCGTCATGGACACGGACTCGGGCTTCGTCCAGGTGCTCGTCAAGCGCCTCGAGCCGACCGACTGGCATCACCGCGTGTCGGCGGTGCCGCTGCAGGTCGACACCCTCGTCGGGATGCGGCTCGACGCCGTCGTGCTCGACCTCACGATCGTCGGCAACCAGGGCTGGAGCTACCTCGAGACCGTGTGCGACCGCATGCCGGGGCTCGGCGTCGTCGTGTGCACCGGACGGTCGTCGCTGGCGCAGCGTGTCCGTGGCCTGCGGCTGGGCGCCGACGACTGGGTCACCAAGCCGTGCCATCCCGAGGAGCTGATCGCGCGGGTGGAGGCCGTCGTCCGGCGCCGCACACGCGACGCCCTTCGGCAGGAGGCGAGCTCGCGCGTGATCGGCGAGCTGGAGATCCGATCGGAGCACTTCCAGGCGTTCGTCGCCGGCGCGTCGCTGGACCTCACTCGCCGCGAGTTCGAGCTTCTCCAGCTGCTGGCCGGCGCCGAGGGCCGCGTGCTGCCGCGCGAGGAGATCTACCAGCGCGTGTGGGGCTACGCGATGGCGCGCGGCGACCGCTCGGTCGACGTCTTCGTCCGCAAGCTGCGCTCGAAGCTCGAGCGTTCTTCCCCCGGCTGGCGCTACATCCACACCCACTTCGGCGTGGGCTACCGGCTCGAGGGCGAGCCCGTCGCAGGCGAGCCGCTGGCGGCGCCGGGTGTGCCCGACACCGGCGCGGTGGCGCTCTCCCACGCGTAGGCGCTTCTCCACTTCTTCACCGCAGGGTCACGCGCGGGCAACTTCTGCCCTGCTCAGCGGCGCTTTGCTGCGGATATGCGCACCGCTGCCCAAGGAATCGAAGTCGTCGCCCACCGCGGCGCCTCGGCATACGCGCCGGAGCACACCTTCGCCGCCTACGACCTCGCGCTGTCGCTCGGTGCGGATGCGCTGGAGCTCGACCTGCGCACGACGGCCGACGGCGAGCTGGTCGTCCTCCACGACCAGACGCTCGCACGAACCGCCGGTGACCCGCGGACGATCGCCGAGCTCGACCGGGCCGGCCTCGCCGCGCTGGACCCCGCGGTGCGCCCGCTCCCGCTCGACGCGGTGCTGGAGCGCTACGGCGACGCCACGCGGTACCTGCTGGAGATGAAGGACCCGCACCCGCTGATGGAGCGGCGCCTCGTCGACGCGCTGGTCCGCCACCGGCTGCGCGAGCGCGTCGAGGTCATGTCGTTCAAGCGCGCGGGGCTGCGGCGCCTCGGTCGCCTGGACCCGAGCATCGCGCTGAGCCCGCTGTACTTCGCGCCGCTCGCCACCGTCCTGCTCCCGCAGATCGGGCGCGCGGCGCGCTACGCGACGGCGATCGGCGTGCACCGCCACGCCGCCGACCCGGCGCTCGTCGCCGCCGCCCACGCCCGCGGGCTGCGGATCCGCGCCTACACGGTCAACGACGCCGGCGAGCTCGCGCGACTCGCCGCCCTCGGGTTCGACGGGCTGATCACCGACGCGCCTGACCGGGCGCGCGCCGCCGCGGCCGCGGCG
>DASVQH010000518.1:0-8315 GCA_036389195.1 Solirubrobacteraceae bacterium | reverse complement strand
GGCTGCTCGACGCGGCGCTCGAGCTGATCGGCACGGTCGGCTTCCCGGCCACGACGATCCGGGTGCTGTGCGAGCGCGCGGGCGTCGCGCCGCGGTACTTCTACGAGCACTTCACCAGCCGCGAGGAGCTCCTGCGGACGGTCTACGACGGCGTGATCGAGGAGGTCTTCGGGGCGGTGGCGGACGCACGGGAGGCGCTCGCCCCCGACGATCCCGAGCGGGTGCCGCGGCTGATCGAGGTGTTCCTGCGCGCGATGACCGGCGACGAGCGACGCGCGCGCGTCTGCTACCTCGAGGTGCCGGCCGCCAGCTACGCGCTGGAAGGGCGCCGGCGCACGGTGGTCCGCCGCTTCGAGGCGCTGATCGAGGCGGAGGCGCGCGGCGCGGACCCCTCGCGCGACTTCTCGCTCAGCGCCCTAGCTCTGGCCGGCGCCGTCAACGAGCTGCTGCAGGCGTGGCTGCTCGGCGAGCGGCGTCCGCCGCTGGACGTCCTCGCCGCGGAGCTGTCGGCGCTGTTCGCGGCGACGCTCGCCGTCGGGGCGCGGAAGTAATCGGGAATCACGCGTTCGCAGATGCGCTAGGCTGCGCCGCATGCGCACCGCTGCGGCCGCCCTCGCCCTCGCCGTCCTCGCCGTCCTCGCCGTGGCGGCGCCCGCCACCGCGGCCATCGACCCGCTGACGCTGCGCGACGGCAAGCTCACCGACCCGCAGGGCCGCCAGGTCGTCCTGCACGGGATCAACGTCCACTACAAGCGCGCGCCGTTCCTCCCCCACGACGGCGGCGGCGTGCGCACGAGCTTCACCGACGCCGAGGCCGAGCAGCTGCGCGAGTGGGGCTGGAACACGGTCCGGCTCGCGTTCTCGATGGAGGGGCTGATGCCGGAGCCCGGCCGGATCGACGAGGACTTCGTGCGCCGCTACGTCGCGATGGTGCGGATGGCCGCCCGCCACGGGCAGTACGTGCTGGTCGACTTCCACCAGGACGAGATGTCGTCGAAGTACGCGGGCAACGGCATGCCGGCGTGGATGGTCGACGACGACGGGATCCCCTTCCCGGGCTCCACCGGCCACCCCAACGACTACCTGCAGCCCGCGGTGCAGCGCGCGTTCCGCAACCTCTTCCGCGACTCCGCCGGCCAGCGGACGGCGTTCGTGCAGGCGTTCGCGCAGCTGGCGCGGGCCCTGCGCGACGAGCCGGGCGTCCTCGGCTACGACATGTTCAACGAGCCGTCGTGCGAGTTCGACGCCGAGACGGGCTACGGCGACCCGTCGCAGCAGTTCGCCAACGACCCGCGCGCCGCCGGCGTGTGCTTGGCGCCCCTCTACGACCAGCTCGTCCCCGCCCTGCGCGAGGCCGACCCGAACCATCCCGTCTTCTACGAGGACTTCTTCAACTCGGCGTGGGGCTACGTGCCCTACGGGGTTGGCGAGCCGCCCAACAAGCCGTGGCCGTTCGCGGACACCGGGCTGAGCTTCCACGTCTACTGCCCGCACCCGCTGCGCTCCGAGACGCCGTGCCCCGTGCACGAGCGCGACGCGTTCGACCGCGCGGTGGCCAACGCGAAGCGCAACCGCGCCTGGCCGCTGCTGAGCGAGTTCGGCGCCGTCGACGACCTCGCGCCGACGCGGCGCGCGCTGGAGAACGCCGACCGCCTCGGACTGAGCTGGCAGTTCTGGTCGCTGAAGACGTGGGACGACCCGCACCCCGGCTTCGGCGCCGACTCGCTGAACCCGGAAGCCGACGGCTTCTCGCTGATCGACAAGCAGGGTCGCGTCAAGCCGGGCAAGCTCGCGCTGCTGGCCCGCGCGTACCCCCAGCGGATCGCCGGCACGGACGCGGAGTGGAGCTTCGACCCGGCGGCGCGGCGCTTCGCGATGACCTGGCGGCCCGCGCGCGACGGCGTCACCGAGATCGCGCTGCCGCTGAGCGTCCAGTACCGCGAGGGCTACCGGGTCGCGGCCGACGGCGCCCGCGTGGCCGGCGAGCGCGACGGCCGGCTGCTCGTCCGCGGCACCGCCGAGCGCGCGTCGCTGACGATCGAGCCGGGGGCCGACCCGGGCGGCGACCCGGCGGCGCGCGAGTGCCGCAGCCGGCGGCGGCTCACCCTCACGGTGGCCAAGCCGCGGCGCGGCCGCATCCGCCGGGTGCGCGTGCGCTCGAACCTGGGCCGCGCGCGCGCCGTGGCCCCGCAGCGGCGCGGCGGCCGCTGGCGCGTCAAGCTCGACCTCCGCGGCGCGCGCCGCGGCCGTGTCCTCGTCCGCATCCGCGTCACCACCTCGCGCGGCCGGACGCTCGAGCAGGTCCGCCGGTTCCGGACCTGCGCGCGGCGGTGATCACCGCTCCGTGCCCCGCAACGTCGTCACGCTGGTCCCCCGGGTCGTCGCCTTCGCGCGCCCGGGGACACGCGCGCGCGTCGAAGCGGCGCTCGGCGAGCGGTTCCGGTATCGCCGCGCCGACGACCGCATCGAGATCGACTTCCCCAAGTCGAGGAGCGATGCGAAGCAGGCGGTCATCGCCGCGCTCGACGGGATCGAGCCGGGGTGGCGCCGCGTCTTCCGGGTCTATCCCCGCTAGCCGTCGCGGCGCGCGCGGCGGCGCGCGCGGGTGACGCGCGCGACGGCTCGCGGGAACGGGTCGAGCGAGACGCCGCGCACCGCCCGCAGCCGCCGGCGGGCGCGCAGGACGCCCGCCAGGCCGATCGCCCACAGGAGGTACTGCACCGACATGGCGATCCGGAAGTCGTCGAGCGTGTAGGACTCCCGGCCGGCGCCGGGATGCAGGCGGTCGAGGACGAGGCCGATGAGCAGGATCGCGGTCAGCGAGGCCACGAAGCCGCCGACGTTGACGATGCCGGTGGCCGAGCCGATGCGCTCGGGCGCGTTCTCCGTCCGGGCGTAGTCGAAGCCCACCAGCGAGCCGGGCCCGTTGGTCGCCATCGCCACCACCAGCAGCACGAGGACGGCCAGCGGCGCGCGTCCCGGCCAGGCGATCACGAGCGTCCAGGCGGCGGCGGTCGAGCCGACGATGGCCAGCGTCGGGACCGAGCGCCGGTAGGGCCAGCGGCCGGCCACCGAGCCGAGGACCGGGCCGATCGCCATGCCGACGATCACCAGCACGGTGAGCAGGACGCCGGCCTCGGCGGGCGTGCGGCCCTCGCCGACCACGAGGAACGGATATCCCCACAGCAGCGCGAAGACGGTCGCCGGGAACTGCGTCACGAAGTGCGTCCACAGGCCGAGCCGGGTCCCGGCCTCGCGCCACGCGTGGCCGACGTGGGCCCGCACCTCCGCGGGCGCGAGCGGCACGGCCGCGACGGCGCCCGGCGGGGCGTCGCGGACGGCGGCGAGGACGAGGAGCCCGACGCCCAGGCCGAGCCCGCCGGCGACGGCGAAGGACGTCGACCAGCCGGCGCCGTGCAGCAGCGCGACCAGCGGGTACGCCGCGGCGATCTGGCCGACCTGCCCGAACAGGCCGGTGACCTGCGACATCACCGGCACCCGGCGCGGGGCGAACCACAGCGAGACCAGCCGCAGGACGCTGATGAACGTCATCGCGTCGCCCGCTCCGATCAGCGCGCGGGCGCCGACCGCCGGGGCCAGCAAGTGCGACGTCGCCATCAGGAACTGCCCGCCGGCCATGACGACCGCGCCCGCGGCGATCAGGCGCCGCGGGCCGAGGCGGTCCAGCAGCGCCCCGACGGGGATCTGCAGGCTGGCGTAGACCCCGATCTGCAGGACGACGAAGAGGCTCAGCGCCGCGGCCGTCGCGCCGAAGCGCTCCTGCGCGTCGACCGCCGAGACCCCGAACGAGGCGCGGTGGAACACCGCCGCGACGTAGGCGCCGACGCCGGCCGACCAGACGATCCAGGCGCGGGCGGGCGTGCGGTCGGGCGCCGGAGGCATCGACCGAGGATGGCAGCGCCCCGCACGGGCGCTCAGGGCGCGCCGGCGCCGAACCGCCGCAGGCGCAGCGCGTTGGCCACCACCGACACGCTGGAGAACGCCATCGCCAGCCCGGCGAGCACCGGGTTGAGCAGCCCGGCGGCGGCGAGCGGGAGCGCGGCGACGTTGTAGCCGAAGGCCCAGGCGAGGTTCTGCTTGATCGTGCGCAGGGTGGCGCGGCTGAGGCGGATGGCGTCGGCGGCGCCCCGCAGGTCGCCGCCGACGAGGGTCAGGTCCGACGCCTCGATCGCCACGTCGGTCCCCGTCCCGATCGCCAGGCCGAGGTCGGCCTGCGCGAGCGCGGGCGCGTCGTTGACGCCGTCGCCGGCCATCGCGACGACGCGGCCCTCGGCCTGCAGCCGGCGCACGACGGCGGCCTTGCCGGCGGGCAGCACCCCGGCGATGACCTCGTCGATCCCGACCTGGGCGGCGACGGCGCGCGCGGTGGCCTCGTTGTCGCCGGTCAGCAGCACCGGGCGCAGGCCGAGCGCCTTGAGCCGCGCGACGGCCTCGGCGGACGTCGGCTTGACCGTGTCGGCGACCGCGAGCACGGCGCGCACCTGCCCGTCCCACGCCGCCACGACGGCGGTGCGCCCTGCCGCCTCGGCCTCCGTGCGGGCGGCGCTGAGCGCGGCGGGCACGGCCAGCCCGCGCGTCTCCATCAGCGCCGCGCGCCCGACGAGGACGGCATGGCCCTCCACGGTGCCCTCCACGCCCAGCCCCTCGAGACCGGCGAAGGCCTCGACGCCCGGAAGGCGGGTGCCCGCGGCGCGCGCGGCGCCCGCGATGGCACGGGCGATCGGGTGCTCGGAGGCGTCCTCCAGCGCGCCCGCCAGGCGCAGCGCGTCCTCGCGGCGCACGCCGTCCGCCACCGTCACGCCGACCAGGCTCATCCGCCCGCTCGTCACCGTGCCGGTCTTGTCGAGCACGATCGTGTCGACCCGCCGCGTGGACTCGAGGATCTGCGGCCCCTTGATCAGCAGCCCGAGCTGCGCGCCGCGCCCGGTGCCGACGAGCAGCGCCGTCGGGGTGGCCAGCCCGAGGGCGCAGGGGCAGGCGATGATCAGCACGGCGACGGCGGCGGTGAACGCGAACGTCGCGTCCTCGCCCGCGCCGAGCCAGAAGCCGAGCGTCGCGACGGCGAGCGCGATCACGACCGGCACGAACACGCCGGCCACGCGGTCGGCCAGCCGCTGCACGGGCGCCTTGCCGGTCTGGGCGTCGGCCACCAGGCGGGCGATCTGGGCAAGCGCGGTGTCGGCGCCGACGCGGGTGGCGCGCACGACGAGCCGGCCGCCGGCGTTGACGCTCGCGCCCGCCACCTCGTCGCCGGGCTGCTTCTCGACCGGCACGGACTCGCCGGTCAGCAGCGACTGGTCGACCGCGGAGGTGCCCTGCTCGACGATCCCGTCGGTGGCGACCTTCTCGCCCGGCCGCACGACGAAGCGGTCGCCCGCCGCGAGCTGCTCCACCGGCACGCGGCGCTCGGCGCCGTCCGCGCCGAGGAGCGCGACGTCCTTGGCGCCCAGCTCGAGCAGCGCCTTCAGCGCCGCGCCGGCGCGGCTCTTGGCGCGCGCCTCGAAGTACCGGCCGGCCAGCACGAACACGGTCACCACCGCGCCGACCTCGAGGAAGACGTGGTGCCGGCCCGCGCCGGCCTCGGGGATCAGCTCGAGCTCCATCTTCATGCCGGGCATTCCGGCGTCGCCGAGGAACAGCGCGTAGAGCGACCACACCCACGCGGCGAGCGTGCCGAGGCTGATCAGCGTGTCCATCGTCGCGGTCGCGTGGCGCAGGTTGGCCAGCGCGGCGCGGTGGAACGGCCGGGCGCCCCACAGGATCACCGGCGTCGCGAGGTTGAGCACCAGCCACTGCCAGTGCTCGAACTGCAGCGCCGGGATCATCGAGAGCAGCAGCGCGGGGAGCGCCAGCGCGGCGGAGAGCAGCAGCCGGCGGCGCAGCGCGGCCGTCTCGTCCTGCTCGACGGGCGGCGCGTCCTGCGCCGCGGGCAGGACCGCGCCGTAGCCGGCGGCCTCCACGACCGCGACGAGCTGCGCGGGCTCGACCGCGCCGTCGTCGTAGTCGACCGCCGCCTTCTCGGTCGCGTAATTGACCGTGGCGGTGACGCCGTCGAGCTTGTTGAGCTTGCGCTCGATCCGGTTCGCGCACGAGGCGCAGGTCATCCCGGTGATCGGGAGCTCGACGTGCGCGCTCATGCCGGCCCGACCTCGCGGGTGAAGGCCGCGGTGTGCACGCGCCCGGCCGACCGGTACTGGAGGAACAGGCGGTAGCGGCCGGCGGTGGGGAACGTCGCCGCGAACGCGAGGCCGTCGGTCGGGTGGACGTGCAGGAACGCGAGGTCGCCCTCGCGCAGCACGACCAGGTGGCCGCCCGCGCCGAGGTACGGCTGGGTGGCCACGCGCGCGCCGTGCTCGGTGACGGTGAAGCGCAGCGACGCCTCACGGCCGGCCGCCGCCCGGCCGGCGTCGAGGCGGACGGCCTGGCCGCCGTCGCTCGTCGCGGTCGCGGCGGGCGCGGGCAGCGGCCGCAGGTCGGCGGGGCCGTCGACGCGCAGGTCGGCGCTGAGCGTGTGCGGCGCGCCGGCGCGAGTGAAGTCCGCGAACAGGCGGTAGGAGCCCGAGGCGTCGATCCGCACCGGCGCCGCCCAGCTCCCGTCGGCCGCCTGCCGCGGGTGGAGGTGCTGGAAGCCGGTCAGGTCGCGGCGGGCGAGGATGAGGTGCATCCGCCGCGCGTGCGCGACGTCGAAGTCGCGGACCGTCGCCCCGTGGCCGTCGAGGATCCGGAACCGCAGCCGCTCGGTGCGGCCGCGCGCGAGCTCGGGGTCGGCGACGACGACGCGCAGACCGTCCTCGGCGACGGCGAGGCCGCGCACCGGGTCGGCGGCGTGGGAGGCCGCGTCGTGGCCCGGGCGGGCCCCGTGGGTGGTCGCGGCGTCGCCATGGGCGGCCGCGCCGTGGGCGGCAGCGGCGCGGGCGGGCTCGCGGTCGGGGCCGATCGCCCCGCCGGCCGCCACGGCCGCGCCGAACAGCGCCACCAGCGCAGCCGCGAACACCGCGAGCCGCGCGGGCGCGTTCACGGGGCGACCCCGTAGCCGGCCTCGGCCACCGCGGCGCGCACCGCCCCGTCGTCGACCCCCGCGCCGGCGACGACCATGCGGCCCGAATCGAGGTCGACGGCGACGGACTCCACGCCCCGCACCTCGCCGACCTCCTCCTGCACCGAGCGGACGCAGTGGGCGCAGGTCATGCCCTCGACGGTGTACTCACGACGGTCCATGACAGGACCGTAGCATACCCCCCGGGGGTACGCCTAGAGCGCCACGCCGAGCGCCCGGCCGGCCCACACCGCGGCCAGCCCGAGCGCCAGGCTCGCACCCAGGTACAGCGCCGCGAGGCCCCGCCGGCCCTCTGCGAGGAGCCGCTCGCTCTCGAACATCCAGGTGCTGAAGGTGGTGAACGCGCCGATCAGGCCGGTGGCGAAGGCGCGGTCGGCGCTCGGCGGGAGCGCGACCCCGGCGAGCACGCCGAGCGCGAACGCCCCGAGCAGGTTGACCGCGAAGGTGCCGGCCGGGAACCGCCGCGGCGCCCGCCCCGCCACCCATCCCGCCAGCACCACGCGCGCCACCGCGCCCGCACCCCCGAGCGCGCCGACGGCCAGCGCCGCGCCTGCGGTCACGCGCCCACCGCCCGCCGCCCGGCCATCACCGCGGCCAACCCGCAGGCGACGCTCGCCGCGGCGTAGGCCAGCGCCGGCCCGGCGCGGCCCGCGTCGAGCATCTCCAGCAGCTCGAGCTGCAGCGCCGAGAACGTCGTCAGCGCGCCGCAGAACCCGGCGCCGAGGAACGGCGAGCGCTCGGCGCGCCCGAGGACGGCGCCGAGCAGGCACGCCCCGGCCACGTTGACCGCGAACGTCGCCCACGGCCAGGCGCCGCTCGCGTGCGGGAGCAGCTCGCCCACCTCGGCGCGCGCCAGCGCGCCCAGGCAGCCGCCGGCGAACACGGCGGCGAGCTGACGAGCGGGGCCGGGCACCGACGGCAGCCTAGGGCCGGCGGCGCCCCCGCAGGAGCCCGGCGAGGTCGGCCACCGGCCCGAGGTGGCCCAGCTTGTCGGGGTTGACGATCGACCGCACGCCCTGGATCTGCCCGTCGACGACGTCGAGCGCCATCACGCTGATCAGCCTGCCGCCGGTGTCGAAGAACAGCGCGCCGGGCTGCCCGTTGATCTCCTCGCGGCGGGACGTGAAGCCGCCGAACCGCAGGCCGGCGCGCAGCCAGGCCGTCAGCGTGCGGGCCACCCGGGCGCGGCCGTGGACCGCCCGGGCGAGCGCCGGCGCCTTGCCGCCGCCGTCGCCGT
>DASVQH010000517.1:0-10123 GCA_036389195.1 Solirubrobacteraceae bacterium | reverse complement strand
CGCCCACGTTGAGCCACGCCTGCGTACGGTCGGCGAAGCGGTACCCAAGGAGTTGAAGGGGTGGCAGGCCAGCTACAGAAAGCGTCGCGGTCGGCCCGATTCGGACGCGCTGACGTTCGAGGCCGCCACGGTCGCGCTGCGAGACGAGATTGCGGCATACGCCGAGCAGGCACAACGTCGGCTTGAGGTCGGGAAGGTTCCGAGTTTCGAAGCCGCTGCACTTGGGTGGCTGGAGGCCCGGCGGGTCGAGGGCGGCGCGAAGAGGAAGACGCTGGATGATTGGGCGTCGATGCTGAGGGATGTGGAGGCGGTGCCACGGAAGCGGGGTCGGTCGCCCTCTGCCCGCCTCATGCAGACCTTCGGCGAGCGGAGGCTCGACGACATCACGACGAAGGAAGTCGCTGACTTCCTTCGCACGCTCGACCGCGACGGACTCGCGCCGCGCACTGTGAACAAGTACCGCTCGCTGCTCTCGGGTGTGTTCCAGTGGGCCAGGCGACCGGATACGTACGCGCTCCTGCACGACCCGATGGCCGGCGTTCCGAAGCGGCGCGAGGCGGACCCCGGCGAGCTACAGACCTATTCGCCTGAGCAGGTTCACGCAGTCGCCAGCGCGATGCGAAACGGGCGCCACCGAGGTGCGAGGATGCAAGCAGGGGGCAAACACGCACGCGAAGAGAATGTCGCGGCTCGACGCGCTCACGATGAGCAGGATGCAGCCGCTGTGATCGTCGCTGCATTCGCTGGCCTGCGCCTGGGTGAGTTGGCTGCCCTACGTTGGCGCGACGTCGACTTCCAGGCAGAGCGCATTCGGGTCCAGCGGGCATGGGTCATGGGCGAGGAGACGACGACCAAGAGCCGTAAGGCTCGCTCCGTCCCGATGAGCGAGCAGGTAGCCCAAGCGCTGGCTCGACTCGGGCAACGCGACGCCTTTACGAGCCCCAACGACCTGGTGTTCGTGGGTAACGAAGGTGGCCACATCGACGGTTCGGCACTCACCCGCCGCTACAAGCGCGCCCGCGACTTCGTGCGCGCTGACGACCCCGGCGTGCCGAAGCTGCGGTGGCACGATCTGAGGCACACCTTCGGGAGCCTCTGCGCAGCGGCGGGCGTCGACGTCGTCTCCATTCAGTCGTGGATGGGTCACAGTTCACTCAGGACGACGCAGCGCTACATGCACCACGCCCCCAGCTCCCACGATGCCTCGCGGTTGAGCCGCGCGTTCGCTGGGGCAACCTCGACTTCGATAGCTGCGGTTTAGCTGCGAGGTCCCGGCCCCGTACGTCGCCGCTTGAGAAGCCGCTCAGCCGCATCAGTGCCAGAGATGCCCCTCAGGTACGGGGTTCCATCGGAACTGAAACCCGCGATCACGAACTGCCGAGTGGCTGCGTCGTCCACCCACGCGGGCCGTGTGAGGTTCCCGCCGGGCCAGCCTCTGGAGAAGTCGACGGGTCTCAGCCGCTCGTCGCCGCTCGTCTCCGGTGCGTGCTGAAAGTCGAGCAAGTTCCGCCCGAGGTAGCGCGCCAGACGAGCCCGGTCTGCCGTAGACCGGCGAATGGAACGCACGTCGGTGTGGCCAAGGCCTACCTCCCGGGCGTGGCGCCTGATCTGGCTGTGGTGCACGAACCTGCTACCGATGGTCACTACATGAAGATGGAGACGCCAGGTGTTCGGGTTCCAACCGAGCACGCTGGCGTAATGTCGGCCAACAGCGCCGATGCGCTGCAGACGCTGCCTTAGCAGCTTCCAGCGCGCCTTCAGTACGTAGACCGTGAGTTCCTCGGCGACGGTGATGGACAGGTGGGCCGCCTGTTGACCCTCGCTGCGCCCTCTACGCAAGCCCTCGTAGATCACCTGGGCGGCTAGTTCGGACCTGCGCTCGACACACACAGGGCAACGCCAGCGACCGCAATAGAGCGGCCACACATCGCCCGTCGCTACGTCGAGCGCGTACAGGGCACGGCACGCCGGGCACGCATGCTGCGTGGTCCGAAGACGCTTGAGCAGCTCCTTCTCGGGCTCGCCGCGTGCTCTTTGCCTATAGGAAGCTCGAAGGGGCCAATCAAGGGAAGGCAGCCCGTCCCGCCCGTCGGGAGACATTGGCCGGAGGCTAGCTACGCCGTAGCTACAGCCTGCCCATCTACGGGCTACTTAGAGCCGACGGGCTGAGGGAGTCCGAGGCGCTCACGGACGAGGTGCGAATGCGTGATCCCGCGCTCGTTTGCCTCGCGTTCCAACGTTCGCTTCTCCGAGGGCCGCAGCTTTACGCTCAGCACCGCTTCGTGTTCGGGGCAGTAGACGCGCACCTGGCGTAGTTTACGCCAGGTCGTATGACGAATAGCGGCGAAAGCTAAGACACGACGGGCTACATCCAAGCCGGCTCAGGCGTCTTGTTTGGCTCTCCTACTGGCCCAGCGGCGAACGCTGGAAAGTCCAACGCGCGTGTAGCTAGGACATTACCCTGAGACATCTGGCAGCGAGATCGCCCGCCGTCTGGACGAAACAGGATCATTGATCTAGTGGACGAGAGGCTCATCCCGATCAACGGCCTGATCGCGCTCTTGCGAGGCGACGGAGGCTGGCCCGGTCTGCTTAGGGACCAAGGTTTTCAACGCCACCAGCTCGAAGCGCCCATCAGCAGCCCACTCGGAGACTTTCGGGCGGACGCGATCCTGTACCGCCTTGATCCGGACCTCATCCTCCTAGCTGAGTGCAAGAGCGGCAGGAACATCGAGGAAGAACAAGCCCGGAAGTACGTAGCTGTCGACGCGGGCTGGCTTGGTCGAGCGGGGTTGCTTCCCGGGCCACTTCGCCGCAGGTCGGATGTTGAAGTGCGAACGCTGTTCGTCGGTCGGGAGGAGCTTCGCGCTGATCTCGAAGCCGGGCTTCGCGCGCTGCGCATCGATGCACCACTGCTGACCGTGGGTGTCGACCGCGTTCGTCTCTCAGGTGCCAGCGCCGTCTCGGGCTTGGACGACTTCGACGTCCACCACAGCGGAGGCCTGCCGCCCGCTCGATTGCCGGTGGATCACCAGAGTCCCGATGAGGCGATCATGGAGGTCCTACTCCCGCAGATCGCTGCGGCTCAGGCTCGCCTGGAGGACATTGTTCTCATCGAGGACCTGTGCGCCCGCATCGTGCCCGAGTGGGCGATCCTGTCTCGGGGAACGCAGGGGGACTTCATTCGCCGCGTGGCGGCGCTGCTGCGCGAGCTACAGCAGGGTGAGTTTCGGGGCGAGATTCGATACGAGCCAGCGCCTAACGCGCGGGGCCGGCTCGTGATCCTCGATAGCCCTGCGCGACGGGATCCGCGAGGCCGTACACGGGCTTGGCAGGCACACCGCGACCGCTCGTCCGCCGCGCTGCGCAGGCCTCCTGCACAGCGGCAGATCCCGGGCCAACTTTCGCTCGACGAGTTGGCCGACTCGGGAGGCTTGGCAGCCGAGTGAGAGAACGTAGACTCGACAGTCACCGCCGATGGAACGCCAAGACCTCCTAGACCACTTCACTGACGCCATGCGCGGCGGCGTCCACGAGACGCTGCTCAATGGCTGGCTGAAAGGGGGGCGCGGCGTCAAGTCTCGGCTACTAGAAGCTCACGTCCCAGAGCGCTCTAGTGAGGGGACCCAGTTCCTGCTGTCTCAGCTCGCCGAGAGCGCGGACCTCAGTGTGCGGCGCCTGAGCGACGACCTCTGGGCGCTGACCGGAGAGGATCACGCCTTCTTCGTTGACTCGTACAACCCGCGCTTCTGGCTGTTGCACTCGACCGCTTCGGCAGATGCGCTTCGTCGCCTGCTCAGGAAGCATGTCCTGCCGAACCCGCGAGTGGATCAGGCCTGGTTCGCAGGGAAGCACCTCCGTGACATGGAGGGCCAACACCTCTGGGTGCGGTCTTCCTTCAGCTCTGACTTCCTACAGCCTCAAGAGTCAGGAGCGAACGCGCCACGGCGCTGGCGGGTGCAGATAGAGGGCGAGAACCCGGACGAGCTCTTCGATCTTGTTGCCCAGAAGCCGCGCTATCACGCGGGCGCGGCGTTGACTGCCGTGGCGAGCCGTCTCTACGACGAGAACCTCGGGGCCGCGACGGTGGCAGCTGACTATCAGGGCGGGTTCGCCGCTACTGGATCGAGCTTTCACCTCGTCGCCGGCCTGCTCTGGCGAGCGCTGGACCGCTACGAGCAGTACGTAAACGGCCTCGAAGCGGTGTACCGCACCGGGGTCACCGGCACGGAAGAGACGGGGCTGACGGTCGAGGGCGAGCTTGCCTTCATCGAGTTCCAGCGTCCTGTGGACGACCTGGACGCGCTCGTCACAAATCTCTTCAGCTGCCGTGAGCCGTTTCGGCTCTGGGCGGTCCCCAAGGAAGTGGCCCCAGGGCAGTGGGAGGCCAACGCGGTGGACCTGCACGTCGGTCACAACCTGAGGCTCGAGCTGACTGCGCATTGGCTGCGAGTGCTCCTGACGCCTGAAACCTGCGGGAATACGCTCGCCCGCTTGATCGCCAATCTCCAGCATCGCTTCGACGCTCGCACGGCGATACCAGCTGCCACGGCTGCGTAGCGCACACGCGAGCCACCTTCCGCACAGGTTGGAGTCCTAAGCGCCGCAGACGCGGATACACCCCGCGCGGCGAAGGACGAGCCGCTCGCCGAGCGGAACTGTAGGGGGTGTGCCTCCACCCCAGCTACACGACAACTTAGGCTTTTCGGAGCCCGTTCGTTACTCCCTCGCGTTACCCGCTAGTGAGCCTCACCCGAAGGGATGCGCTTCGACGAGCAAAAGCCCCCTGTGTGCGGGACTTTTGCGACGGGAGCGACGGGACTCGAACCCGCGACCTCCGGCGTGACAGGCCGGCGCTCTAACCAACTGAGCTACGCCCCCTGCTTCGGGGAACGAGGAGTGTAGGACACGAGGGCGAGCGAGGGTCGGTAGCCTCGCCGCCCATGCGCATCGGTGTCCTGACGGGGGGCGGCGACTGCCCCGGACTCAACGCGGTGATCCGGGCGGTCGTCCGGAAGGGGATCGACGTCCACGGGCACGAGCTGGTCGGCTTCCGCCACGGCTGGGCGGGCGTGCTCGCCAACGAGGCGATGGACCTGACGCTCGAGACGACGTCGGGGATCCTGCACCGCGGCGGGACGATCCTCGGGACCTCGCGGACCAACCCCTACAAGGACGGCGGCGGCGGGACCGAGAAGGTGCGCGAGACGCTCGAGGCGCGCGGCGTCGACGCGCTGATCCCGATCGGCGGCGAGGACACGCTCGGCGTGGCCAAGCGGCTCGCCGACGACGGCATCCCGGTCGTCGGCGTCCCGAAGACCATCGACAACGACCTCGCCGGCACCGACTTCACCTTCGGCTTCCAGACCGCGGTGCAGATCGCCACCGACGCGATCGATCGGCTGCACACCACCGCCGAGTCCCACAACCGGGTCATCGTCGTCGAGGTCATGGGCCGCCACGCGGGGTGGATCGCGGTCTACTCGGGGATGGCGGGCGGGGCCGACGTCATCCTCGTCCCGGAGCGGCCGTTCGACATCGAGGAGGTGTGCGACCGGGTCCGCCGTCGGCACGAGCGCGGGCGGACGTTCTCGATCGTCGTCGTCGCGGAGGGCGCCCAGCCGATCGACGGCGAGGCCGCCGGCGGCGACGTGGAGACCGACGCGTTCGGCCACGTCCGCCTCGGCGGGATCGCCGTCCAGCTCGAGCGCGAGATCGAGCAGCGCACGGGCTACGAGTCGCGGATGACGATCCTCGGCCACGTCCAGCGCGGGGGCACGCCGCTCGCCTACGACCGGGTGCTCGGGACGCGGTTCGGCGTCGCGGCGGTGGACGCCGTCACCGAGGGCGACCACGGCAAGATGGTGGCGCTGCGCGGGACGGAGATCGTCCGCGTGCCGCTGGAGGAGGCGCTGGCCGAACCCAAGCTGCTCGATCCGGCGCTGTTCGAGACCGCCGAGGTGTTCTTCGGTTAGGGTCGCGGGATGACGTCTCCGCGCCAGCTCGTTCTCGCCTGCCTGCTTCTCGCCTTGGCGTTCGCGCCCGCTGCGGCCGCCGCGCCGGCGGACCTCGACGCCGGGTTCGGGGACGGCGGGATCGTGGTCGACCACTTCGGCGGCGAGTCCCTCAGCACCTATCTCGGCGAGCTCGCGCTCCAGCCCGACGGCAAAGTCCTCGCCGCGGGCACGGCCAACCAGGAGCTGGCGATCGCCCGCTACCGCGCCGACGGCATGCCGGACTCCGAGTTCTCCGACGACGGCAAGGCCACGGTCAGCTTCGCGGCGGGCGGCTACAGCTCCGTCGGGGCGATGCGCGTGCTACCGGACGGGCGCATCCTGCTCGTCGGCATCGGCGCGTCGGCATCGAAGATCGCCGTCGCCCGTCTCCGCCCCGACGGCTCGCCGGATCCGACGCTCAACGGCGACGGGAACGCCGACGGCAAGCTCCTCATCGACCTGCCGGGCTCCTCGCGCGAGGCGCTGAGCAGCCTGGTCCTGCTGCCCGACGGCCGCGCGTGGGGGCTGGGCAGCTACCGGCCCGCATCCGGCAAGGACCAGGTGCTGCTCGCCCGCCTCAAGGCCAACGGGGCGCTCGACAAGACCTACAGCGACGACGGCTGGGACATCACGTCCTTCGACGGCGCACCGGACACCACGCCGGCCGACCTCGTGGCGCTGTCCGGCGGCGGGCTCCTCGCCGGCGGCGACCTGGACGAGGCGGGCCCGCCGGAGGTCAACCGCGCGTGGCTCCTCCGCTTCACGCCCGAGGGCGAGCTCGACCCGGCCTACGACGGTGACGGCCGCTTCGTGCCCGACCTCGGTCCGAGCGACATCGACGCCATCACGACGCTGGTGCCCGGCCTGCGCGGCGGGTTCCTGGCCGGCGGCTACACCGGCGACAACGGCGTCGTCCTCCGACTCCGGCCGGACGGCACTCCGGATACCCAGTTCGGCGCGGGCGGGCTGCAGGTCCTCTCCAACCAGCATGGTGGCTCCTCCGAGTACGTCGCCGGCCTCGGCGTCCAGGCCGACGACCGGCCGGTCTTGTTCGACACCTGGCCCGCCAAGGACGGGACGCTGTCGCAGATGGTGGTGCGCCGGCTCACCGCCACCGGCGCCGACGACACCTCCTTCGCGCCGTCAGGCCTGCGGGACGTCCCGGTCGAAGGCGCGACCGAGCTCGTCGCGATGCGGACCATCGTCCAGCCCGACGGGAAGCTCCTCCTGCTTGGCCTGCGCAACGACGGCCCGCAGCGCACGGTCCTCGCGCGTCTGATGGGCAGCCCGCCCGACCGCGACGCCGACGGCGTCCCGGACGCCGCCGACGCCTGCCCGGACGCCGCCGGCTCGCTCGGCAACGGCTGCGCGCCTCCACCGCCCAACCCCTTCACGCCACCGTCGATCACCCCCACCATCGACACCGTCAAGCCGACGCTGTCCGGCGCCCGCGTGACCCGCACGAAGTTCCGCGTGGGGTCCAAGCGCACCGCGAAGGAGGCGAAGGCGAAGAAGGGCACGACCTTCGCCTACACGCTGTCCGAGCAGGCCACGGTGACGATCTCCCTGCACCGGCTGGTCAAGGGCCGGCGCGCGGGCGGCAAGTGCCGGACCACCCGCAAGCGCGGCAAGCGGTGCACGAAGCGCGTCAAGGCGGGCACGCTGGTCCGCCGCGACCTGGCGGCCGGCGCCCAGCGCACGCCGTTCAGCGGCCGACTCGGTTCCAAGCGCCTGAAGACCGGGCGCTACCGCGCCAAGCTCGTCGCCGTCGACGCCGCGGGAAACCGGAGCCGCGCGGTGACGCTGCGGTTCCGGGTCGTCAAGCGCTGAGCGCGCCGTCAGATTCAGCGGGCGGCGTTCGTTGAGTGGGCATGATGCGTCGTGCCCTCGTCACCGCCGCGGCAGCCGCCGCCGCGCTCGCCCTCCCCGCCACCGCGTTCGGCTCCACCGCCGGCGTGAGCGGTGGCGTCCTGACCTACACCGGCGGCCCCGAGGCCAACACGGTGACGATCGCCCGCAGCGGCGCCCAGTTCGTGATCAGCGACACCACCGCGACCGAGGCGCCGGGCGCCGGCTGCGCGGCGGGCGCGGGCGGCACCGTGGTCTGCCCGGCCGCCGGCGTCACGCGGCTGGAGAGCCGGACCAACGGCGGCGCCGACGTCGTGCGGATCCGCGCCGCCACCCCGGCCACCCTGATCGGCGGCACCGGCGACGACGTGCTGTCGGGCGGCAGCGGCGACGACGTGGTCGACGGTGAGGGCGGCGCCGACGAGCTCGGCGGCGGCGCGGCCGGCAAGGACACCGTCACCTACGCCGCGCGCACGAGCGCGGTGACCGTCGACCTCGACGGCAACGCCGACGACGGGTCGGCCACCGACGCGTCCGGCGGCGTGCGCGACACCGTGTACGACTCGATCGACGTCGTCGTGGGCGGCCAGGGCGGCGACACGCTGCGGGGTGACGACCGCGCCACCGCCCTGCGCGGCGGCCCGGGCGCCGACACGCTCGACGGCGGCTTCGGCGCCGACGACCTCGTCGGCGGCGACGGCATCGACACCGTCACCTACGCGCAGCGCACCGCCGGCGTGACGGTGGACATCGACGCGAGCGCCGACGACGGCTCGCTCAGCGACCAGTCCGGCGCCCGACGCGACCGCGTGGACGCGACCGTCGAGCACGTGACGGGCGGCGCGGGCGGCGACACGCTCGTCGGCTCGGCGGCAGCCAACACGCTCAAGGGCGGCGCCGGCAACGACACCCTCCTCGGCCTCGGCGGGCCGGACACCTTCGCCGGCGGCCTCGGCAACGACACGGTCAGCTACGCGCGCAGCACGGCGCGGGTCATCGCCGACATCGACGGCGTCCGCGACGACGGCAGCGTCGGCGACGCCAACCGGACGGACCTGATCGGCCTCGACGTGGAGAACCTCACCGGCGGCGCGCGTGGCGACGACCTGACCGGCGGCAGCGCGGACAACGTCCTCGACGGCGGCCCGGGCTCCGATCTGCTCGTCGGCGGGGGCGGCACGCACGACGCGGTGAGCTACGCCGCGCGGACCTCGCCGGTCGTCGCCGCGATCGGCCAGCAGGGCGCCGGCAACGCGTCGGACAACGGCCCGGTGGCCAACCGCCGCGACGTCATCGACGCCTCCATCGAGGACCTGATCGGCGGCAGCGGCAACGACGTCCTCACCGGCAGCGGCGCCGCCAACCGCCTGCGCGGAGGGGCGGGCGACGACCAGCTGACCGGCCAGACCGGCGCCGACCAGATCCTCGGCGAGGCCGGCACGGACACGGGCGCGTACTCCGGCCACGCCGTCCCGATCACCGTGACGCTCGACGACGTGGCCAACGACGGCGCGACCGGCGAGAAGGACGACGTGCGGACGGAGAACGTCACGGGCGGCGACGGCGATGACGTCCTCTCCGGCAACGCCGGCCCGAACCGGCTGGACGGGGGCGGCGGCAAGGACCTGCTCCGCGGCAACGCCGGGTCCGACGTCTTCGACGGCGGCTCGAGCACGCAGGACGCGGTCAGCTACGGCACCTCGCAGGTCAACGTGACCGTGAAGATCGACGACGCGGCCAACGACGGCCCGGCGCTGGAGGGCGACAACGTCCTGACGAGCGTCGAACGGGTCTACGGCGGCCAGGGCAACGACTGGCTCGAGGGCGGGCCGGCCGGGAACTACCTGGACGGCCAGGCCGGCAACGACCACCTCGACGGTCAGGGCGGCGACGATCAGCTCACCGGCGGGGCGGGCGCCGACGACATCGCCGGCGGCAGCGACCGCGACATCGTCTTCTACGTCGACCACGGCACCGGCGTGACCGTGGATCTCGACGACGTGGCCGACGACGGCAACGCCGAGGACGACGACGACACCGACCAGCCGACCATGCGGGACAACGTCGGGACGGACATCGAGAGCGTGGTGGGCTCGCTCCTCGGCGACAGCCTGACGGCCGGGCCGAACGGCACGCAGCTCAACGGCTTCGACGGCAACGACGCGCTGACGGGCGGCGCCGGGAACGACGACCTCTTCGGCGGCCCCGGCAGCGACGCGCTGTCCGGGCTCGGTGGCGAGGACCAGCTCGACGGCGGGGAGGACTCCGACTCGGTCAGC
>DASVQH010000516.1:0-7942 GCA_036389195.1 Solirubrobacteraceae bacterium | reverse complement strand
GAGGCGCTGCTGACGGCGGGCCCCGACACGGCCGCCAAGAACTACCGCCTGGCCGAGATCGAGCGTTGGCTCGGCCATGAGCAGGAGGCCGTGCCGCGGCTCGAGCTGGCCCGCGCGATGGCGGTCGACGGCGATCCGCATCTGCACGTGCGCATCGAGATCGAGCTCATGCTGATCCACGAGTGGAACCTCCGCTACGCCGAGGCGACCGCGGCGTCGCGCGAGGCGATCCGCGTCGCGGAGGCGACGGGCGACCCGGCGATCGTCGCCGAGGTCCAGGGCGTGATGGCCACCACGCTCGTGCAGACCGACCCGCGCGCCGCGGTGCCCGTCTACGAGCAGTCGGCCGCCGCCGTGGCGACGTACCGCGACCACGACTTCCCCGCGCACACCATGAGCCTGTGGGACCTCGGGTGGGCGGCGACCTACCTCGAGCGCTTCGACGAGGCGATCGAGCACTTCGACCGCGGGCTGCGGATCGCCCGCGCCCGCGAGGCCCATGGCGCGGTGGCCATGTACCTCGCCGACCGGGCGGAGCCCCGCTACCGGATCGGGCGGCTCGCCGAGGCCCGCGAGCTCGCCGAGGAGGCGGTCGAGGCGGCGCGCGTGACCCCCAGCGCCCGGTACCTCTGGTGGGCGCTGGTGCGGCTCGGGCTGATCCTCGCGCGCGCCGGCGACGGCCGCGCGGCCGACGAGGTGGTCCGCGAATGCGAGCGGGCCGCCGAGGCGCTTCCGCAGAGCCCGCTCGTGCGGCTGTGGACGGGGCAGGCCCGGGCCGCGGCGGCGGCCGCGCTGGGGGAGTGGGCCTCGGCGGCGCGGTGCCTCGTCGCCGCGGCGGGCGGGGCCGATCTGCGGATGCTGCCGCCGATCGACCGCGTCCGCCCGCGGCTCATCCTCGTCAACGCCGCGCTCCAGGAGGGCGACGTCGCGCGCGCGCAGCGACTGGCCGCCGACAGCGAGACCTGGGCCGCCCACTCGGGCCTGCGCGCGCAGCGCGGCTGGGCCCTCGCGACCCGGGCCGTCGTCGAGCTGGGCGCCGGCAACCCGGAGGGGGCGGCGGAGGCGGCCGGCAAGGCGAGCGGCTGGCACGAGCGCGCCGGCGCCTGGCTGGAGTCGTACCGCTGCCGCGCGCTGGAGGCGCGCTGCCTGGTCGAGGCGGGGGACCGCGAGGCGGCGATCCGCCTGCTCGAGGGGATCGAGCCGCGCGTGCACGAGATGGGCGCCGACGCCGACCACGCCCTCGTCGTGCGCGATCTCCGACGCCTCGGGCGCCGCGCGCCGCGCCGCGTCGCCGTCATGGCCGGTGCGGGTGCGGGTGCGGGTGCGGGCGCGGGCGGCGACGGCGCGCTCGCGGAGCTCAGCCCCCGCGAGCGCGAGGTCGCGGCGCTCGTGGCCGCCGGCGCGACCAACCGGCGGATCGCCGACTCGCTCTTCCTCTCCCAGAAGACCGTCGAGAGCCACCTGCGCAGCATCTTCGTGAAGGTCGGCGTGAGCAGCCGGACGGCGCTCGCCGCCGCGGTGCAGCGGGAGGAAGGCGCCTAGCGGCAGCTTTCGGGGTGCGGGCTCAGGGTGGCCCCTGATGGCGCGGCGGCGCCCGGCCGGGAGCATCGCCGCATGCCGAACCCCACCCCTCACAAGCACCTCCCGCGTCGCGCCGCCGCGGCGGCCACCGCCGTCGCCACCGCGCTGCTCGCCGCCGCGTCGGCCCACGCCGCGACCAACCAGGCCGTCGCCGCCGGCCCCGGCGGCGGCGCGCACTTCGCCTGGGTCGAGCAGGCCGCCGGCTACCAGACCCTGCAGCGCTCGCTGGGCGGCGACGGCGCCCTCAGCGGCGTGCAGGTGCTCTCCTGGGCCTACCGGCACGTCCTCGAGCAGCGGATCGGCGCCGACGCCGCCGGCAACGCCCTCGTCGCCTGGCGGAGCTCCGGCAGCGGCGTGATGCCGGGCTACATCCGCCGGCGCTCCGCCTCCGGCGCCCTCGGCGAGATCCAGCGGCTCTCGCCGGCCGACGCGTCCCTCAACTCGCTCCGGCTCGCGGTCGAGCCCGACGGCGACGCGATCGCCGTCTGGCAGCGCACGCTCGACGGACGGGCCGTCGTCCAGGCCCGGCGCCGCGCCGCCGAGGGGACCCTCGGGCCCGTGCGGACGCTGTCGGCCCCCGACACCGACGCCTACGATCCGGAGGTCGCCGTGACGCCCACCGGCGCCGCGACCGTCGTCTGGATCCGCGCCGGAGCCGAGGGCAGCTTCCCGGAGACGCGGACGGTCGTCGCGGACGGCCGGGTCAGCGCCGTCCAAGCGCTCGACGAGCCCGTCCAGGCGCTCGGCGACCTCCGCGTGACGGTCTCGGACGCCGGCGCGGCGGTGGCCGCCTGGGCGCGCTACGGCGACGGCGCCCCGGGGCACGGCCAGCTCGTGTCGCGGGCGCGCGGCGCGGACGGCGTCCTCGGCCCGATCCAGACGATCTCCCCGGACGGCGAGTACACCGGCTTCCCGGACCTGGCGGGCAACGCGGCCGGGCGGACGGTCTACGTCTGGAACTTCCGGGCGCCGGGCGCGTCGTCGACGAGCATCCGCGGCCGCGTGCGGCGCAGCGACGGCGCGCTCGGCCCCGTGTTCGAGGTCACCGCGGCGCCGCTGTCGCGGGGCGTCGCGGCGATCGACCCCGGCGGCCAGGTCTCGGTCGCGTGGGAGCTGCACGGCGATATCAAGTCGGTCCGCCTGCGCCGCCGCACGGCCGACGGGACACTGGGCCCGGTCCGGGTCCTCTCTGACCCGTCGGTCCCCAGCACCTGGCCGCACCTCGTCGTCGACGGCGCCGGCCGGTCGACCGTCGCCTGGCGGACGGAGGCCGGGCGCTGGCAGGCGCGCAGCGTGACGGTGGGCGGGACGGTCTCGCCGCTGCGCCAGCTCTCGGAGGCGGCCCAGTGACGGGCTAGAAACGCCCTACGACCGGCCGGGCGGGGCCGACGTGGACCCCCTGGGCGAAGTCCACGCCCAGGGGGCGCAGGAGCTCGACGGTGTCCTCGTCCTGCACGAACTCCGCGATCGTGGTCTTGCCCAGGCCGCGCGCCATCTGGGCGATCGCCTGGACGGTGAGCTGGTCCTCGCGCGAGCGCGGGAGGTCCTTGATGAACTCGCCGTCGATCTTGATGACGTCGAACGGCAGGTGCTTGAGGTAGTAGAGCGAGCCGAAGCCGGCGCCGAAGTCGTCGAGGGCCAGGTGGCAGCCGAGCTCGCGCAGGTGCCGCACGAGCGCCCCGGCGCGGACCATGTCGGCGATGGCCACCGTCTCGGTGATCTCGAAGATCAGCCGCGAGGGGTCGACGCCGGACTTCGCCACCGCGCCCGCGATGAAGGCGATCGTGTCGACGTCGGTGACCGAGGCGGCCGACAGGTTGACCTCGAGGATCGGCTCGCCGCCGGGCGTCGCCTTGAGCAGCTCGAGCGCCCGCGCCACGACCCAGCGGTCGATCTCGGGCATGAGGCCGAAGCGCTCGGCGCTGGAGAGGAACTCGCCGGGCAGCACCGGGGCGCCGTCGTCGCCCAGCATCCGCAGCAGCAGCTCGTGGCGGTCCACCCGGCCGGCGGCGAGGTTGAGGATCGGCTGGGCGTGGAGGAGGAGGCCGCCGTGGTCGAGCGCGTTCTGGATGCGCCCCGCCCAGGTCAGCGTCGTGCGCGCGCGGGCGAGCGAGCGGTGCGCCGGGTCGGCCGCCTCGACGCGGTCGCGCCCGGCCTCCTTGGCGGCGTACATGGCGACGTCCGCGGCGGCCAGCAGGTCCGACGCGCTGGGCGGCGCGCCGTCCACGCGCTCGACCGGCGCGAGGCCGACGCTGGCGGTCAGCCGCACCGGTTCGCCGCGGTGCAGCACCGGGTCCTCGCGCAGCGCGCGCAGGAGGTCGCCCGCGACGGCGGTGGCGGCGTCGAGGGCCGTGCGCGGGAGGACGAAGGCGAACTCGTCGGAGCCCAGGCGGCCGATCGCGTCGGTCTCGCGCAGGCGCCGGCGCAGCACGCCCGCGGCCTGGGCGAGCACGTGGTCGCCGATGCCGTGGCCGTGCGCGTCGTTGACGTACTTGAAGTTGTCGAGGTCGAGCACGCCGACCACCGCCGGCTCCCCGTAGCGATCGGACAGCGCGACGACGTGGCCGAGCTCCTCCTGCAGGCGCTCGCGCGACAGCAGGCCGGTCAGCGGGTCGTGGTCGGCCATGCGCCGCAGCAGCGCCTCGGCGGCGTCGACGCGCCCGACGGCGACGGCGCCGGTGATCCGGCCGTCGCGGCCGTGCAGCGGCGCGACGGTGATCTCCAGGTCGGCGGCGTCGTCGGCGGTCCGGAACGCGAAGGTGCTCATGTCGCCGCGCAGGCCCCCGCGCAGCCGCGGGACCAGACGCCGGAAGACGGATCCGGGGAGCGCTTCGGCGAGCGGCACGCCGCGCAGCGTCGCCGGGTCGCGTCCGTCCCAGGCGCTCGGGGGTCCCGTGGCCAGCAGCACCCGGAGGTCGTGGTCGAAGGCGACGGCGACCGTCCCCGGCATGGCCTGCAGCGCGCGGAGGGCGATGTCGTCGTGGCGCAGGCGGGCGAACGGCGGCATGGGATCTCAGGCCGCATGTTCTGAACCGACCCGGGTACTTCCTCTTTTGCGCGCTACGGTGTGCGGCTCTGAGCGGGGTCGGGAGTCCTCGCTCGGCGAAATCGAACCGTCCATCCCACGGCAGGGGAGAAGACCAAGATGAACCGAGCCCTCAAGGCCGGCTTGCTGGCGGGCGCGCTCGCGCTCGTACCCGCGACCGCCGCATCCGCGGCGCCGTACGACGCCCACACGGTGATCGTCAAGTACGACTCCGGCATCAGCTCGGCCGCGCGTGCCGCGCTGGACCGTCGCGCCGGCGTGATCGAGAAGGTCGGCAGCGTCACCGGCGTCGGGGCGACCGTCGTCCGCGTCACCGGCGATCCGCAGACCGTCGCCGCGCGGCTGAACCGCTCGGCCGGCGTCAACTACGCTGAGCCCAACTACCTCCTGCGCGCGACCGCGACGCCGAACGACCCGCGCTTCGGCGAGCTCTACGGGCTCAACAACTCAAACGACGCCGACATGGACGCCCCCGAGGGCTGGGACGCGTTCGGCCTCGGCACGTTCCCGGCGACGGGCGGCGTGAAGGTCGGCATCGTCGACACGGGGATCGACAAGGCCCACGAGGACCTCCAGAACAAGGTCGTCAACTGCGCCGACGCCACCGGCGGCACGTTCGGCTTCCTCGCCTCGTCGGTCCGCGAGGGCACCTGCGCCGACGACAACGACCACGGCACCCACGTCGCCGGCACGATCGCGGCGACCGCCAACAACGGCAAGGGCGTGACCGGCGTCGCGTTCAACTCGCCGCTGGCCATCTGCAAGGCGCTCGGCGGGCCGCTCGGCCAGGGCTCGACGGCCGGCGTCGCCAACTGCATCGCGTACCTGAACGGCAAGGGCGCGAAGATCATCTCGATGTCGCTGGGCGGCGGGGCGTCGACGACGCTCCAGCAGGCCGTCAAGAACGCCAGCGGCACCTCGCTGCTGATCGCCGCCGCCGGCAACGACGGCGACGGGACGCTCAACTACCCGGCCGCCTACCCCGAGGTCGTCTCGGTCGCGGCGACCGACCGCAACGACCAGCGCGCGTCCTTCTCGAACGCCAACGCGGACGTCGAGATCGCGGCGGCGGGCGTCGACGTCCTGTCGACGTGGCGCGGCGGCGGCTACACGACGATGTCGGGCACCTCGATGGCCACGCCGCACATCTCCGGCGTCGCCGCGCTGATCGCCGGCAAGGGCGGCACGCCGTCCACCTGGCGCTCGAAGCTCGACAGCTCGGTCGACGACCTCGGCCCCGCCGGGCGCGACCCGGTGTTCGGCTTCGGCCGGGTCAACCTGGTCAAGGCCGGCAGCTAGTCAGGCCACTCGCCGGCGCAGGCGGCGCTTCGCGCCCGCCGCGCCGGCGACCAGCCCGGCCTTGAGCCGGTCGCGCTCGGCGTGCTCGCCGTAGGGGCGGGGCGACAGGCCGAGCTTGCGGGCCCGGGCGTTGAAGCGGTAGACGCCGGCGCGGCGCAGGTTCTCCGGCGTCTGGAACCCGACGGACAGCGAGATCGCCAGGCCGGCGTCCGTCGTCACCCAGTGCGGGGTGAGCGGCGGCACGTGGACGCCGGCGCCCGGCTCGAGGTCGATGTGGCGGACGTCGACGGGCAGCTCGCCGGTGTTGCGGTGGGCGCGCAGGTGGAAGGCCTCGAGCTCCTCGCGCTCGCGCTCGGCGCTCGCGTAGCGGCCGATGCTCAGCCGCTTGCCGCCGTGGACGTGGAGCAGGAAGCCGATCTCCCCGTCGAGGTGCGAGGGCGTCGTCGAGCCGGAGGAGGCGACGAAGATCACCGAGTGGAAGCCGCTCATGGCCGCGCGGCCGCCGGGCACGATCGGCGCGAGCGCGTCGATCACCTCGTTGTAAAGGGCCTGATACTCCGGGATGCCGGGCAGCTCGCGGTCCGCCAGCATGATCGGGAGTGCGACCCACGAGCCGTTCTCCTCGATCCCGCGCACGACCTCGCCCGGCGGCAGGTCGAGCTTCGGGACCGCGCCGCCCGGCTCCAGCGCGCTCACCGAGCCGAGGTTGTGCTCGACCACGTCCGCGGGCAGGCGATCGGCCAGGTCGGCCAGCCGATCGAGGGTGAAGAGCTCGTGCGCGGCGAGGTTGTGGGCGACGACGAACGCCTCGCGGCGGAACGCGTCGCGCGCCTGCGCGAGGTCGAATCGCACGAGCGGCTGCGACGCGGCGCTGGGAATGGACGGAGCAGGCGACATACTCAGAGGATCGGAACCGGAAGTCGAGACTTGACCCCGACGATAGCTGCCCCGCGCGCGCTCGCCGCCGAGGTGGTCGCGGACCTGGCTGCCCTCACGCCGGGACGGCGCGCGCAGTGGGACGCGCTCGCGGTCGCGGCCGGCCGGCCGTTCGCCGCGCCGGGGTGGCTCGTGCCGTGGTGGGAGCACGTCCGCCCGCCCGGCGCGCAGCTGCGGCTCGTCGTGGTGACGGCCGAGGACGGCGGCGTGGTCGGCGTCGGACCGTTCTACGTCACCGGCCGCGGGCGGCTCTCCACCTGGCGGCCGCTCGGCGCCGGGCTGTGCGACCGCGTCGAGCCGCTCGCTGCCGCGGGGCGCGGGCCCGAGGTCGCCGCCGCGCTGGCGGGCGCCATGGCGGGCGCGGGCGCGGACATCGTGACCCTCGAGGGGATGCCGCCCGGGTCGCCGTGGCCGGCGCTGCTGCGCGACGCCTGGCCGGGGACGCGCCGGCCGTGGCTCGGCCGGCGCCCCGTGGTCGCCGCGCTGGCCATCGACCTGCGCGGCCAGACGTTCGACGCGTGGTTCATGAACAAGACGAGCCACTTCCGCCAGCGCCTGCGGCGCAGCCGCCGCGAGTTCGCCGGGCGCGGCGGGGTCGTCCGCGCGGCCGACGCGCAGACCGTCGAGCAGGACCTGCAGGACTTCGCGGCGCTGCACCGCTCGCGTTGGGCGAGCCGTGCGGCCGACAACGTGATCACGCCGCAGGTCGAGCAGATGCTCCAGGCGGTCGGCCGCGCGCTGCCGGCCGGGGACCGCCTGCGCGTCGTCGCGCTCGAGCTCGACGGCCAGACGATCGCGTCGAGCCTCCTGCTCGCGGCCGGCTCGGAGCTCGCGTACTGGCGCAACTGCTTCAGCCCGGAGTTCGCGGCGCTGAGCCCGTCGCGGATCTCGATCCTCACGGTCATCGAGCGAGCCTTCGCCTCGGGCGCCGATCGCCTGGACCTCGGCGCGGGGATCTTCGACTACAAGCTGCGCTTCGCCGACGCGGAGGAGGTGCTCGACTGGTACTGGCTCGTCCCGCCCGGCCGGCGCGCCCCGTTGGCTCGCGCCGCGGTGCGGGCGCGCTGGGCCGCCGGGGAC
>DASVQH010000515.1:0-5054 GCA_036389195.1 Solirubrobacteraceae bacterium | reverse complement strand
CTACGCGGAGATCGCGGCGGCGCTCGCGATCTCCGAGCCGGCGGCCCGGGCGCGCGTGTCACGCGGGCTGCGGGCGCTGGCGGCGAGGCTCGCGCCGGAATGAGCCGCGAGCTGGAGGTCGTCGCGCGCTACCGCGCGCAGCTCGAGCGGCTGCCCGATCCGGCCCGCCGCCGGCGCCTCCCGCTCGCCGCGGCCGCGGTGACGATCGCGGCGGTCGCGCTCGCGCTCGCCGCCACGTTGCGCCCGGGCGGCGCCGAGCCGGCGCTGGCCGTCGAGCGCGACGGCGACGCGCTGGTGGTGCGGCTGCGGGACGCGACCGCGGGCCCGGTCGCCCTGGCCCGCGCGTTGCGGCGCGAGGGCGTGCACGGGTTCGTCGGCGTGGCGCCCGCCGCGCCCGACGCGGTCGGCCGCTGGGTGGCGGTCCGGGCGACCGACGCCGCCGGCCGCGACGCCCCCCGCGCCGCCGCGCGGATCCGGGTGGACGGCGCCGTCGTGCGGATCCCGCGCGACCTCGGCGCGCGGCCGGTCCTCATCGCCGGCGTCGCCCCGCGCCCGGGCCAGCGGCCGGTCTACGACCGCGATGGTCGGATCCGGCGCCGCTGACCCGCCCCGTGCCACGCGGGTGCGCGCCGAGCACCGCCCGACCTGGCGGGCGTCGTCGCGACCGAACGCGATGAGCGGGACGCGGTGCCCGAGCCGGCGGCCGGTCAGCTTCAGCGGCCTGGGATGCGGTGTCGGCGGGCAGGTCGTCCGCACCGATGGCGTACGCCGTCCGGTCGTCGCGCCAATCGACGGCGCGGAGCCCGGTGACGCCCCGGCAGAGCACCCTCAACCCTCCTTCCGTCACTGCCGTCGGCGCTGAAGGAGGATCCGGGGGGCTATAGCGCCCTCGATCCTCCTCCGGCGGCGCAACGCGCAACGAGAGGAGAGTTGAGGGCGCTCAACAAGGACCGCTGCCTTCACCCGACGCGGTCCCGCGATCGCCGAGCGGCCCGGCTCGGGGGACCGCCCCGCCCTGAGCGTCGCTGTCGCAGCGGCTCGGCGGCGTCGTACGGGTTCCGGGATCGCCACGGCCGCGGTGTACGACAGGCCCTCCCTCGGCCAGGGCTGCGGGGCCGAGGTCGGCCCCCGTCCGGTCGATCGCCGCTTCGACGGTCGAGGAAGCTCGACGCTTCGGTCAGCCCGGCTCGGCGCCCGGCGCGCCGACCTGCTCGGCCGGCGCGTCGTGGCTCACCGGGTGCGGCGGGCCCGGGTCGCCGGTCGGGCCGGCGAGCGCGCCGGTCGGGATCCGCCGGCGCAGCAGGAACGCAACCGCGAGCACGGCGAGCAGGCCCCAGCCGGCCACGCCGTAGGCGGCCGACGGCGAGGTCAGCGCGGTGAGCGCGCCCCCGGCCAGGAAGCCGAGGCCGGGGACCGCGGCCGCGATCGACTCCAGCAGCCCGACGACGCGCGCCTGGAGGTCCAGCGGCGTCGTCATCTGCAGCGCCGTCATCACCGCCACCCACTGGATGCCGTTGCCCGTGCCGCCGAGCACCGAGAGCCCCGACGCCGCCGCCAGGCTGTCGACCAGCGACATCCCGATGTAGGCGACCGCCACCGCCGCGGTCGACCCGGCGACGAGCAACAGGGGAGACAGGCGCTTGGCGGCGATGAAGACCAGGCTGCCGACGACGATCCCCGCGCCCCACGCGGACAGCAGGATGCCGAAGCCCGCCTCGTCGGTCCCGAGCGTCTCGCGCGCGTAGACCACCTCGATCGGGACGATCAGCGTGAAGAGGACGAGCGCGAGCGCCTGGCCGACGAGCAGGACCTGCACCTGCGGCACGCTGCGCACGAACGACAGCCCGCCGGTCAGGCGCTGCCAGAAGGGCTCGCGCTCGGGCGTGGCCGACGGGAGCTTCGCGGTGGCCAGCATCAGCGCGATGACGAAGAAGCTCGCCGCGTCGGCGAGCAGCGCGGCGGCGAAGCCGGCTTCGGCGACCAGGAAGCCGCCGAGCGCCGCGCCGCCGACCGCGGCCACCGCGAACCCGACGTTCATCAGCCCGTTGCCCTCGCGCAGCAGGCCGTGCGGCTCCAGCGACCCCGCCACGGCCGAGCGCACCATGCCGCGGCCGGCCAGGGCGAGCGTGCCGTCGAGCAGCCCCAGCGCGAGCACCGCGACCAGCACGAAGCTGTCGCTGAGCGCCGCCAGCGCGACGAAGACGAGCCCCTCGCCGAAGTACAGCAGCGCGAGGACGCGGCGCGCGGGGTACTGGTCGACGCGCGCGATCAGCAGCGGCGAGACCAGCGCGGGCAGGAACCGCGTGGCGATGAACAGCCCGGTCGTCGAGAGCGCGCTGCCGGTCTGGTCGAACACCAGCAGGGCGAGCGCGACGAGCGCCACCGAGTCGCCGATCTCGTTGACCGTGTACGCGGCGAAGAGCCGGCGGAAGGTCGGGAGACGGAGAGGGCGCACAGCGGCGCACACGGTACCTTCCGGCGCGCGCACACACAGAGAACCTGAGCATTTGGGTGCGGTTTTGCAGCATTTTGTTGGCACACTAAGGTTCGCCGTTGCAGGTGCCGAATAAGGCGTGAGGTGTGACCACGCGCAAGCGCTACATAGCGGCGGGATATCTCGCCCTCTTCGCTGCCGCCTCAGCGACGGCGATCGTCGCCTGGCGCGACGGCGACTGGCGTCCGTTCGAGGTGTTCGTGCTGCTCCTGGCGATCGCCGTCGTCAGCGACGCCTTCCCGCTCGAGTTCCGGCAGATCCGGATCTCGGGGTCGTTCCTGGCGATCGTGCTCGCGGCGACGCTGATGGGGCCGGCTCCGGCCGTCGCCATCGGCTTGACGACGGTCGTGGCCGACGCGGTGCGGACACGGATGGTCGGGTACGGCGTTGCGGTCAACCTCGGGATCTACTCCGTCTTCCCGCTCGCGGGCGGGCTCGCGATGCGCGCCGTCGAGGCCCAGGTCGCGCTGCAAGGCGTCTACCTCGCGCTGGTGGTGCTCGGGTTCTTCCTCGTCCTGAACCTCGTCAACTTCCTGATGGTCGCCGTCGCCGTCAACGCGTACATGGGCAACCAGGAGAAGCGGACCTTCCGTTCGGCGTTCCTGCCGGTCCTGCCGGCCGAGTTCGCGACGGGCCTGCTGACGGCGGCCATCGCCGTTTCCTACCGGGAGTTCGGGGCCGCCGTCCTCGGGCTGCTGACCGTCGTCGGTCTCGTCTTCCAGATCCTCCTGCGCACGACGTTCGAGTCGGTCGAGCGCGGCGAGCAGCTCGAGCGACGCACGACCGAGCTGGCGTCGCTGCAGGTCGGCCTGCTGAGCACCGTGCTGCAGACGCTCTCGCTGCGCGACCGCATGACCGCGCGCCACTCCGCCGCGGTCGCCCGCTACGCCCGCGAGATGGCCAAGGAGCTCGGCCTGTCCGAGCGCGAGCAGGACCTGATCCACACCGCCGGCCTCCTGCACGACATCGGCAAGTTCATCTTCCCGGACTCGATCCTCTTCGCCGACCGCAAGCTCTCCGACGAGGACTTCGTGATCATCAAGCGCCACCCCGAGCAGGGCGCCAAGCTGGTGCGGCGCATCGAGGGCTACGGTCCGGTGGCCGAGATCATCCACGCCCACCACGAGCGCATCGACGGCAAGGGCTACCCGCGCGGGCTCCTGCCGCCCGAGATCCCGCTCGGCTCGCGGATCATCTCGATCGCCGACACGTACGACGTCATGACGTCGCGCGACTCCTACCGCAGCCCCGTGTCGTCGGCCGAGGCCATCGCGGAGCTGCGGCGCGTGTCGGGGACCCAGCTCGACGGCGAGCTCGTGGAGTGCTTCATCAAGCTCGTCGAGCGCCGCTCGATCGCCTTCCGCCACGCCGACGACGCGGACTTCGAGGCCGAGCTCAGCTTCGAGCGCCGCGTCCGCGACTACGCGCAGCCCGTCGCGGGTTGAGCGCCGAGCCGAACTGGACGTTTGTTCGACTCAAGGTCTCGGGAACTACACCGATAACGAGGGTGTAGAAACAAGAAAGGCGCCCTTGCGGGCGCCTCGCTTGAACTCTGCAGAACCGTTGAACTACTAGAACTTCCAGCCCATTGCTTTGCCTCCCTCCGGCCTTGGTGCGCCAACACCTCTGGCCGGTTCCCGTGGTCGCCACCTGACGGGATGTAAGGTACGGGTCGATCCGCGAAAGCTGAATAGGACATATGTCCAGTCGTTCGAAGGTCCCGTTTGTAGAACGGGACCTTCGCTGCTTGAGGGCGGCGGCTGAGCCTCAGGCCGGCGCGCCGACCGCCGCGCCGGCGCGCTCGTAGCGCGGCAGCCGGACCACGAACCGCGCTCCGCGCCCGTCGAGCGGGGGCTCGAGCGCGACCGTGCCGGCGTGCGATTCCGCCACCGCGCGGACGATGGCCAGGCCGAGGCCGGAGGAGCCGCCGCGGTCCGACGCGCCGCGGAAGAAGCGCTCGAACACCTTGTCGGCGAGCTCGGGCGGGACGCCGGGGCCGTCGTCCTCGACGGCGATCACCACCTGACCGTCCTGCACCGCCACCGACGCCTCGACCGGCGTGCCCGGATCGGTGTGACGCAGCGCGTTCTCCATCAGGTTGAGCACCAGTCGGTGCAACTCGTCGCGCGCGCCGTCGACCACGGCGCCGGGCGCCGCGTCGACGCGGACGCCGTGGTCGCCCGCCACCGGCTGCAACTCGCCGGCCGCCTCGGTGACGATCCGGGAGACGTCGAGCGGCTCGTGGCGCGCGACGCGGCCGCTGTCGGCCCGGGCGAGCAGGAGCAGGTCGGCGACGAGCCGGCGCATCCGCCGCGACGAGCGCAGCGCGGAGGCGGCGGCCTCGCGCGGCTCGCCCTCCAGGACCTCCTCGAGCAGCTCGAGGTTGGCCAGCACGGAGGTCAGCGGGGTCCGCAGCTCGTGCGACGCGTCGGCGACGAACTCGCGCTGGCGCTCGAGCGCCGCCTCGGTCTCCCCGCGCGCGCTGTCAAGCGCCACGAGCATGCCGGAGAGCGTCTCGGCCAGCTCGGCGACCTCGTCGTCGGCCTCCGGTCGCGGCAGC
>DASVQH010000514.1:0-11333 GCA_036389195.1 Solirubrobacteraceae bacterium | reverse complement strand
GTCGGGTACGGGGCCGCGGATACGTCCCCTCGCACCCCTCACCCGACGCAGTGGAAGCGAGTCGGGTACGGGCCGCGGATACGTCCCCTCGCAACCCCCACCCGACGCAGTGGAAGTGAGTCGCCGTGCCAGCCGCGCGCCGAGGCGTCCGCGGCCAAGGATCCGCCCGGCGCGCGGACGGCTCGATGACCCTCCGGGGAAGGCCTCCGGCGCCGCGTCCTCCCAGACCACGGCGCCGGCGAGGCGCTTCCTCGGTGCTTCAGCTCTGGCGGGCCGCCGTGGCCGCGGCGGGGTGGCGCGCCGGGGAACGGCGCGCCGCCGCGAGCGGGGCGGTGCAGAGCTGTGCGCGCGGGCTGACCCCTCCGGGTCGGCGGGCGCGCGGACGGCGACTGGCCGGCCGGCGATGCGGGTGGGACGCCGCGGGGGCGGGCGGCTCCGCGGGCGCCGGAACCGGCTCCGCGGAGAAGGAGGCCTCGCCCAGCGTGGCGAACTCGAGCGCCGTCTCTGCGGCGGCACGCAGCAGCTCGCGCAGCGAGCGCTTGTTCGGCTGGTGGGTCGTCGACGGTGGGAACATGTGTTCGTGAAGGTACGGTGGGGGTCGGACGGAACGGGGCGCTCGGGCGCCACACCGCACGCGGATTTGGCTCTACGGCGCGGCGAAGACCGGCCGTCCGTGCAACCGATCTTGCACCGCTGCCAAGATGCGGCCGCATGCCCGCCCGTCATGTCCATCCGCTGCGCGTCCGCTACGCCGAGTGCGACGCCCAGAGCGTCGTCTTCAACGCCCACTACCTCGCGTACTTCGACATCGCCCTGACCGAGCTGTGGCGCGCGGCGCTCGGGTCTTACGGCGCGATGGTCGAGCAGGGCGTCGACGTCGTCGTCGCCGAGGCGACCGTGCGGTTCCGCCGCGCGGCCCGCTTCGACGACATCCTGGACCTGGAGATCGAGGTGCTGCGGCTGGGGACGACGTCGATGCAGACGCGGCACCGCGTCCTGCGCGACGGCGAGGCGCTCGTGGAGGGCGACATGGTCCACGTCTTCGTGCGGACCGACGGCTCCGGCAAGACCCCGATCCCGGACTGGATCCGCGCCGCGCTGAGCTGAGGGGCCGCGAGCGGGAGTGCGCCGCGAACCCCACGCCACGGGCTACGCTCCCTTGCCACATGGAGCACATGCGGATCGTCGCGCCGGCCGACCGCTCCAAGCGGGTGCTCGATCTCCTGCTGGAGAACCCGTCCGTCTGCAACGTCGTGTTCCTCGAGGGCGTCGCGCGCCGCCCCGAAGGCGACGTGATCCTGTGCGACGTCGCCCGCGAGGACACGAGCGTCGTGATCTCCGACCTCAAGGAGCTCGACATCCACGAGGACGGCTCGATCGCGCTCGAGCTGATCGACACGCAGCTCTCGAAGTTCGCCCACCGCGCCGAGGCCAACGCGCACGGCGCGGCGGCGGACGCGGTCGTGTGGGAGGAGGTCGAGGAGCGCAGCTCGGAGAACGTCGAGCTCTCCGGCGTCTTCGTCATCTTCATGGTCCTGGCGGCGTTCATCGCCGCCGTCGGCATCTTCCTCAACTCGCCGATCCTGATCGTCGGCGCGATGGTGGTCGGCCCGGAGTTCGGGCCGATCGCCGGGCTCTGCGTCGCGCTCGTCCAGCGCCGCAAGGACATGGCGGTGCGCTCAGCCGTCGCCCTGACCACCGGCTTCCCGCTCGCCATCACGAGCGTCTTCCTGCTCGTCCTCGTCTTCAAGGCCACGAACCTCGTGCCCGGCGACTTCGACGACAAGGATCACAACCTCTCGTCGGTCATCGCGAGCCCCGACTTCTTCGCCTTCTTCGTCGCGGCGTGCGCCGGCGCGGCGGGGATGCTCTCGCTCTCGACGGCCAAGTCCGGGGCGCTGATCGGCGTGCTCATCTCCGTCACGACGATCCCCGCCGCGGCCAACGTCGGCATCTCGGCCGCCTACGCGGACTGGGCGGCGTGGCGCGGCTCGCTGGCCCAGCTCGGCATCAACCTCGGCTCGATCCTGCTCGCGGGCACGCTGACCCTGCTCGTCCAGCGGATGCTCTACCGGCGCCGCCGTCTGCAGCACCTTCGCGACCCCAGCCGCAGCGTCGCCGGGCTGCCCGTCGGGCGGTCGCGGCGGTCGCGATCGGAAGTCGGCGCGAAGAGCTGACAAGCGGGCGAACCGGCGGTACACTGAGCGACAAGCGGGGCGGGGGGCCGGCCACCTCTGGACCCTCATCCGTGGCGAAGCGCGAGAGCGACGAGCGAACCTCCGCAGGGTTCGCGCCGGCGTCTGCCATCCACCGTATCCCGCCCGGACGGAAGGTCGCAGTGCCGAACCCCCCGACACGCCGGTCCCAGATCCGCGGACGTGAGCTCGAGCTCCACGGCCGGATCCAGCACCGCCGCCCGTGCCGCCCCCGCGAGCTCGAGAGCGCGGAGCCGCGCGGCGTGCGCGGCCGCTTCCGCATCGCGGTCGAGCACCTCGGCTCCGACAGCGTCGCCATCACGCTCGCCGGTGAGCTGGACCTCGCCGCGCTGCCCGCGCTCGACGGCGCGCTGCGCCGTGCCGAGCGCCTCACACCGGCGACGGTGTTCGTCGACGCCGGCGACGTAGGCTTCGTCGACCTGAGCGTCGTGCGGCGGCTGGCCGCCGCCCACGAGCGCCTGCAGCAGGCCCACGACGGCGAGCTCCTCGTCGTCCACCCGCCGGACTGCCTGCTGCGCATCCTCGAGGTCCTCGAGGACCTCGAGCTGGTCCTACTTCCCTAGCGAGCTCCAGATGTCGACCTTGGTCCGCGTCTTCTCGACGACGGCCGCGGCGAACTCCGACGTCGTCGAGTGGCCGCCCAGGTCGACGGTCTTGATCCCGCCGGCCACCGTCTCCAGCGTCGCCTCGTAGATCGCCCGCGAGGCCCGCTCGGCGCCGCCCACACCGCGCTCGGCGGCGTAGTGGAGCACCGCGCCGCACGCGAGGATCATCGCCATCGGGTTGGCCAGGTCCTTGCCCTGCAGCGAGGGCGCCGTGCCGTGGGGCGCCTCGGCCATCGCGACGCAGATGTCGTAGTCGTCGTCGAAGCTCAGCAGCACCGACTCGGCGCCGGCGATCGAGCCGAACATGGGGAGGACCATGTCCGACAGGCAGTCGCCGTCGCGGTTCAGCGCCGGGATGACCAGCGGCGACTCGGCCGCCCCCGTGAGCAGCCCGGCGTACGTGGCGTCGATCAGCACAGGCTTGTACGGGACGTCGGGATGGCGCTCGGCGGCTCCATCCATCTCCTCCTTGAGCATCCCCTCGTAGACGGGGGAGACCGTCCACTTCGGCCCGCCGTAGACGGTGGCGCCGGCGCCCTCGGCGGTGCGGAACGCGTACTCGGCCACCGCGCGGCAGGTCGAGCGCGTGACCTTCTCGGTCCGGTAGGCGACCTCGTCGGCCGCGCCCTCCTCGCCCTCGCGCCACTGCTTGGCGCCGTAGGCGTCCTCGATCGCCATGCGGACCACGGAGATCGGGTGGTGGACGCCCGACACGGGGCCGACCACGCTGGGGATGCGCCGGCCGGTGCGGATGATCACCTTGCCGTCGACGCCCTCGCGGACGATCCGGTTGGGCGAGCCGACGTCGTGGCGCCCCTCGGGGGTCACCGTCGCGGCCTTGATCCCCAGCCCGGCGGCCTTCATCGCGCGCGCCGACTCCTCCACGACCTCGTTGTTCGTCGCGCGGCGGTTCTCCAGCGACAGGTCGAAATGCTCCAGCGAGACGTCGAGCCCGATGACCTCGGCGTCGAGCACGCCGAGGGCGGCTTCGAGCAGCTCCTGGCCGGTCTCGTCGCCCTCGAGGACGACGATCTGCAGCGGATCGGCCATCAGTCGCGCCCGGCGCCGTGGAGCTCGAGCTCGTCCGCCTCGGCCTCGAGCGCCGCGATCACGAACGCGACGTGGTCGTCGAAGTCGACGCCCAGGTCCTCGGCGCCGCGGCGCAGGTCCTCGCGCGGGATCGCGGCGGCGAAGGCCGGCGTCTTCATCTTCTTCTTGACCGACTTGGGCGTCATCCCGTGGATGCCCTCCGGCCGCACGTAGGCGCAGGCCATGACGAACCCGGAGAGCTCGTCGACGGCGTAGAGCGTCTTCTCCATCGGGGTCTCGCGCGGCACGTCGAGGTAGTCGGCGTGGGAGGCGATCGCGCGAATGACCTCGGGCGGCTGGCCGAGCTCCTCTTCGAGGTGCTTCATGGCGATCCGCGGATGGCCGTCCTCCGGCGAGGGGTGCTTCTCGTAGTCGAGGTCGTGGAGGATCCCCACCACGCCCCACAGCTCCTCGTCCTCGCCGAAGCGGCGCGCGTAGGCGCGCATGGCCGCCTCGACGGCGAGCACGTGCTTGCGCAGAGAGGGAGATTCGGTCCACGCGCAGAACTCAGACCACGCTGCCTCGCGAGAAAGGGCCCCTGACATGACTGTTACCCTACCGCCGCCGTGCGAGCCGGAGACCGGCGCGCCGGCCACCCCTCTCATGGAGAAGTTCGTCATCGAAGGCGGCGTGCCGCTGTCCGGCACCGTCGTGCCCGCCGGCAACAAGAACGCCGCCCTGCCGCTGCTGGCCGCGTCCCTGCTCACCGCCGAGCCGGTCGTGCTCCACAACGTGCCCGCGATCGCCGACGTCGGGGCGATGCTGGACCTGCTCGAGGCGCTCGGCGTGAGCGTCGAGCGGCGCGAGGGCAACACGGTCGTGCTGCAGGCCGACCAGGTCGCGACCACCGAGGTCGACCCGCGGATCGCCGAGCGGATCCGGGCCTCCTTCCTCGTGGCGGGGCCGCTGCTGGCCCGCTTCGGCGAGGCGCTGCTCCCGCCGCCCGGCGGCGACGTGATCGGCCGCCGCCGGCTCGATCCGCACCTCGACGCCTTCCGCGCCCTCGGCGCCGAGGTCGAGCACACGCGCGACATCCGCCTGCGCGCCGCCGACGGCGGCCTGCGCGCCTGCGACTTCTTCATGGACGAGCCGTCGGTCATGGGCACCGAGAACGCCCTGATGGCCGCCGCGCTGACGCCGGGGGAGACCGTCATCCACAACGCGGCCTCCGAGCCACACGTCCAGGACCTCGCGCGCATGCTCGTGCGGATGGGCGCGGCGATCTCCGGGATCGGCTCGAACGTCATGGCGGTCAACGGCGTCGCCGAGCTGGGCGGCTGCGAGCACACCGTCGGGCCCGACCACATCGAGATCGGCTCGTTCATGGCGCTGGCCGGGGTCACCGGCGGCGAGCTGCGCATCAAGGACTGCGTCTCGGACGACCTGCGGATGATCCGCCTGGTGTTCGGGCGGCTCGGGCTGCGCTCCGAGCTCGACGGCGCGGACGTGATCGTCCCCGGCGGCCAGAAGCTCGTCGTCGAGCGCGACGCGGGCGGCTATCAGTCCAAGGTCGAGGACGGGCCGTGGCCGGCCTTCCCGGCCGACCTCACCTCGATCGCGCTCGCGCTGGCCACGCAGGCCGAGGGCACGGTGCTGATCTTCGAGAAGATGTTCGAGAACCGCCTGGTGTTCACCGACAAGCTCGTGCTCATGGGCGCCAACATCATCCTCTGCGACCCGCACCGCGCGGTGATCGCCGGGCCGGCCCGGCTGCGCGGCGAGCGCGTCGAGTCCCCGGACATCCGCGCCGGGATGGCCATGCTGATCGCGGCGCTGTGCGCCGAGGGACGGTCGGAGATCGGCAACATCCGCCAGATCGACCGCGGCTACGAGCGGATCGACGAGCGGCTGCGCGCGCTGGGCGCGCGCATCGAGCGCGTCCCGGCGTGATCAGCCCCACGCCCTCAGGGACGAGGGACGTGCTGCCCGACGAGATGCGGGAGCTGCGCGCCATCACGGAGGCGATGCGCGGCGTCTTCGAGGCGGCGGGCTACGGCGAGGTGGCCACGCCCGCGCTGGAGTACGAGGCCGTCCTCACGCGAGGCGACGCGCGCGCGGCCGAGCCCGCCTACCGGCTCTTCGACGAGCAGGGCAACGTGCTCGTGCTGCGCTCGGACATGACGATCCCGATCGCGCGGATCGTCGCCGCCCGCTACGCCCAGGCGCATCCGCCGCTGCGCTTCTGCTACGTCGCCCACGCCTACCGGGCGGTCCGCAGCGGGCGCGGCCAGGCGCGCGAGATGCTGCAGGCGGGGATCGAGCTCGTCGGCGCCCCCGGGCCCGAGGGGACCGTCGAGGCGGTCGGCGTGCTGTGCCGGGCGCTCGACGCCGCGGGGCTGACCGGCTACCGGATCGGCGTCGGCGACGCCTCCCTGTACCCGACCCTGCTCGACGCCTTCGGGGTGAGCGAGGCCGCGCGCCGGCCGCTGCTGCACGAGCTCGTCACGCGCGACTTCGTCGGCGTGGAGCGGGAGGTCGAGGCGCTGCGCCTGCCGGCCGAGGCGGCCGAGCTGCTGGTGCGGATCCCGCAGCTGCGCGGCGGCCCCGAGGTCCTCGAGCTGGGTGCCGGCCCGGCCGAGGCGGCGGTCGCCGGTCTGCGCCGCTTCCATGGGCTGCTCGAGCCGGCGGTGGCGGACCGGGTCATCTTCGACCTCGGGCTCGCCCGCTCGCTCGGCTACTACACGGGCGCGGTGTTCGAGGTCTACGACGCGGCGCTCGGCGCGCCGATCGGCGGCGGCGGGCGCTACGACGACCTGCTCGCCCGCTTCGGGCGCGAGCTGCCGGCGGTCGGGTGGGCGCTCAACGTCGAGCGCGTCCACATCGCCCTGGTCGGCGAGCGCTCGCGATGAGCCGCCTGCCGCTGACGATCGCCGTCCCGCGCGGCGCGCTGCTGCGCGAGACGCTCGACGCGCTCGACTACCTGGGCGTGGACACCGCCGAGGTCCGCGCCAACGACCGCAAGCTGCTCTTCGAGGACGTCGGGATCGTCACCATGCGACCCTCCGACGTGCCGACCTACGTCGAGGCGGGCGCGGCCGACATCGGCTTCACCGGCAAGGACGTCCTCATGGAGCAGTCCGAGCGCGACGTCTACGAGCTGCTCGACCTCGGCTACGGGCGCTGCCTGATGGTCATGGCCACCGTCGCGGGCGAGGACCCGGCGCAGGAGGCGCTGCGCCGCCTCGGCGTGATGCGGATCGCCACCAAGTACCCGAAGATCGCCGCGCGCCACTTCGAGCGCACCGGGCGCCAGGCGGAGATCGTCGAGGTCAAGGGCTCGGTCGAGCTCGCGCCGCTGACCGACCTGGCCGACGGGATCGTCGACCTGACCGCCACCGGCACCACGCTGCGCGAGAACGGGCTGGTCGTGCGCGAGGAGATCGCGGTGGCGACCGCGCGGCTGATCGCGAACCCGGTGGCCCACAAGCTCAAGGCGGCGGCGATCGACGACGTGGTCGGGCGGCTGCGTGCGCGCTGAGTGGGTGGAGTGCCCCGCCGGCGGCGAGCGCGCCGCGGCGGCGCGCGTCCGCGGGATGGTCGCGGCCGGGGCGTCGGTCGCCGCCGTCGTGCAGGAGATCGTCGAGCGCGTCCGCCAGAGCGGCGACCACGCGCTGCTGGACTACGAGCGGCGCTTCGGCGGCGGCGACGCCCCGCTGCGCGTCGCGCCGGAGGAGCTGCGCGCCGCGCTGGCGACGCTCGACCCGGCCGTGCGCGCCGGGCTGGAGGTGGCGCGCGCCAACGTCGCCGCGGTCGCGGCGGCCGGCCGGGGCGAGGAGCGGCGCGAGGTGGCGCTGCCCGAGGGCCAGACCGTGACGCTGCGCGAGGTCCCCGTCCGCCGCGCCGCGGTCTACGCGCCCGGCGGCCGGGCGCCCTACCCGTCCTCGGTGATCATGGGAGCGGTGACGGCGCGCGCGGCGGGCGTCGACGAGGTCGTCGTCTGCGCGCCGGCGCACCCGGTCATCCTCGCCGCCTGCGCGCTGTGCGAGGCCGACGAGGTCTACCGGATGGGCGGCGCCCAGGCGATCGCCGCGCTCGCCCACGGGACCGAGAGCGTGCGGCCCGTCGACGTCATCGTCGGCCCGGGCAACCTCTACGTGCAGGAGGCCAAGCGGCAGGTCTCCGCGACGGTCGGGATCGACGGCTTCGCGGGGCCGAGCGACCTGGCCGTCGTGCTGTCGGAGGGCGCGGACCCGGCGCTGGTCGCGCTCGACCTGCTGGCCCAGGCCGAGCACGGCGAGGAGACCCTGGTCGCCGCCGTGGCGGCCAGCGACGGGCTGCTCGACGACGTGGCGGTCGAGATCGGCGCGCGGCTGCGCGAGCGGCCCACCGTCGCGCAGGCGGCGTGCGCGCTGGTGCACGCGGCCGACCTGGAGGCGGCGCTCGCCTTCGTGGAGGCGCTGGCCCCCGAGCACCTGCAGCTGATCGGCGCGGAGGCGGAGGCGCTCGCCCCACGCGTGCGGTCGGCCGGCTGCCTGTTCGTCGGGGCGGCCAGCGCGACGGCGTTCGGCGACTACGTCGCGGGCTCGAACCACACGCTCCCCACCGACGGCGCGGCGCGCTTCGCGTCCGGCCTGTCGGTCCGCCACTTCGTGCGCCGGATGGCCGAGGTGCGGGTGTCGCCCGCGGCCGCGGCGGCGCTGGCGCCGCACGGCGTGGCGGTGGCGCGCGCCGAGGGGTTCGCCGTCCACGCGGAGTCGATGGAGGCGCGGGCCCGCGATGCGTCAGACTCTGCGCCCGCATGACCGGACGCTCAGCTCAGATCACGCGCACGACCGGCGAGACGGACGTCGCCCTCACGCTCGGCCTCGACGGGACCGGCGAGGGCGCCCGCGTCACCGGCGTCGGCTTCCTCGACCACATGCTCGACCTGCTGGCGCGCCACGGGAAGCTCGACCTCGAGGTCACGGTGCGCGGCGACCTGCAGACCGGCGCCCACCACACGGTCGAGGACACGGGGATCGTGCTCGGCCAGGCGCTCGACGCCGCGCTCGGCGACCGCCGCGGCATCCGCCGCTACGGCCACGCGGTCGTGCCGATGGACGAGGCCCGCGCGAGCTGCGCGCTCGACGTCTCCGGGCGCCCGTTCTGCCGCTTCGCCGGCCTGGCGCTGCCGCCGGGGAGCATCGCGGGCTTCGAGCACGAGGCCGCCGAGGAGCTCTTCCGCGCGGTGGCCGGCGCGGCGCGGCTCACGCTGCACCTGGAGCTCGAGGCGGGCACGAACGCGCACCACATGATCGAGGCGTGCTTCAAGGCGTTCGCGCGCGCGCTGCGCGTCGCGGTGGCCATCGACCCCGACGAGCCGGGCGTGCCGTCGACCAAGGGGACGCTGACGGCATGATCGCGATCGTCGACTACGGGATGGGCAACCGGCGCAGCGTCGAGAAGGCGCTCGAGCACGTCGGGGGGCCGGTGTCGCTGACGCACGACCACGGGCGGATCGCCGAGGCCGACGGGATCGTGCTCCCCGGCGTCGGCGCGTTCCCGCGCGCGATGCGCAACCTCCGCGAGCTCGGGCTCGACGGGCTGCTGCGCGAGCGCGCCGCCGCCGGCGTGCCGCTGCTCGGCGTCTGCCTGGGGATGCAGCTGCTCTTCGAGTCCTCCACCGAGCACGAGGGCGCGACCGGCCTGGGGCTCCTGCCCGGCGACGTGACGGCCCTCGACGGCCGCGGCGCCAAGCTGCCGCACATCGGCTGGAACCTCGTCACGCTGCGCCGGCCCTCGCGGCTCACCGCCGGGCTCGGCGACGCGGCGGCCTTCTACCATGTCCACACGTTCGCCTGCCGGCCCGCGCGCGCCGAGGACGTCGTCGGCACCAGCGAGTACGGCGAGACGTTCGTCTCGATCGTCGAGCGCGACAACGTCGCGGGCGTCCAGTTCCACCCGGAGAAGTCCTCGCGCGACGGGCTCGCGCTGCTGCGCAACTTCGTCGAGTCGACCGTTCCGGCGGTGCGCGCATGATCCTGTTCCCGGCCATCGACATCCTCGGCGGCAAGGCGGTCCGGCTGGTCCAGGGCCGCTTCGAGGACCGCACGGTCTACGCCGACGACCCGGTCGAGGCCGCCCGGTCCTGGGTGCGCGCCGGGGCGCGCTACCTGCACGTCGTCGACCTCGACGGCGCCAAGGCCGGCGAGCCGGCGGCCATCGGCCACCTCGAGCAGATCGTCCGCGAGTCCGGCGTCCCCGTGCAGTACGGCGGCGGCCTGCGGACGCTGCCGGCGGTCCGCGAGGCGCTGCGCGCCGGCGCCGAGCGGGTGATCGTCGGCACCGCGGCGTTCCGCGACATCGACTTCCTCGACGACGTCGTCGCGGCCTACGGGCACCGGGTGATGGTCGCCGTCGACGTCCGCGGCGGCTTCATCTCGACCGCGGGCTGGACGCAGACCACGCAGATGCCGGCGCCGGACGCGATCCGCCGCCTGATCTCGCGCGGCGTGCGGTCGTTCGTCTACACGAACGTCGACCGCGACGGGATGCTCGAGGGCCCCGACCTCGACGAGGTCCGCGCGGTCGCGCAGGCCGTGCGCGGGCGCTTCATCTACTCCGGCGGCATCGGCAAGCTCGAGGACCTCGACGGGCTCGCCCGCCTGCGACAGGTCAACCTGACCGGCGTGATCGTCGGCAAGGCGCTCTACGAAGGACGCTTCACGGTGGCCGAGGCGCAGGCCGCCCTCGAGGCCTGATGCACTTCCAGCGGGTGATCCCGTGCATGGACGTCGACGGCGGCCGCGTCGTGAAGGGGACGAAGTTCCTCGAGCTGCGCGACGCCGGCGACCCGGTCGAGCTGGCCGCCTTCTACGACGCCGCGGGCGCCGACGAGCTGGTCTTCCTCGACATCACCGCGACCTCCGACAAGCGCGCGACGGTGGTCGAGCTGGCGCGCCGGGCCGCCGACGAGGTCTTCGTGCCGTTCACGATCGGCGGCGGGATCGCCTCGGTGGCCGACGCCCAGGCGGTGTTGGACGCCGGCGCCGACAAGGTCTCCGTCAACAGCGCTGCGGTCGCGCGGCCGGAGCTGCTGAACGAGATGGCCGAGGTGTTCGGCGCGCAGTGCGTCGTGCTGGCGATCGACGCCAAGCGCTCCGGTCCGGGGTCGTGGGAGGTGTTCGTCGCGGGCGGGCGGACGCCGACGGGCCTCGACGCGGTGGCGTGGGCGCGCGAGGGCGTCGCCCGCGGGGCGGGGGAGATCCTGCTGACCTCGATGGACCGGGACGGGACGCAGGACGGGTACGACGTGCAGCTGCTGCGGGCGATCGCGGACGCCGTCGACGTGCCGGTCATCGCGTCGGGGGGCGCCGGCGAGCCGGAGCACCTCGTGGCGGGGCTCAAGGCGGGCGCCGACGCGGTGCTCTGCGCGTCGATCTTCCACTACGGCCGCTATAGCGTCGCCGAGGTCAAGGACCGGCTGGCCGAGGCCGGCGTGCCG
>DASVQH010000513.1:0-3709 GCA_036389195.1 Solirubrobacteraceae bacterium | reverse complement strand
CGACGGGCCGCCGTGCGACGACGCGCGCGCCGGCTGCGTCGTCGGGACGGGCATCGGCGGGATCGCGACGCTGGAGGAGGCCCACGGCCTGCTGCGCGACGCCGGCCCCGGCCGGGTGCCGCCGCTCTCCATCCCGCTGCTGATGCCCAACGCGGCGCCGGCGGCGATCGCGATGCGCCACGGGCTGCGGGGGCCGTGCCTCGGGACGGTCTCGGCGTGCGCGGCCGGCGCGCACGCGATCGGCGCCGCGGCGCGCATGATCGCCGCTGGCGACGCCGACGCCGTCGTCTGCGGCGGCGCGGAGGCGCCGCTCACGCCGCTCGCGCGGGCGGCGTTCGCGGCGATGGACGCGCTGTCGCGCAGCGGCGTGTCGCGGCCGTTCGACGCCCGGCGCGACGGCTTCGTCATGGGCGAGGGCGCGGGCGTGCTCGTGCTCGAGTCCGCCGAGCTGGCAGAGGAGCGCGGCGCGGTGGTGCTCGGCGAGGTCCTGGGCTACGGGGCGACCGCCGACGCCCATCATCTGACGGCACCGGATCCTGGCGGCGCGGGCGCCGCGCGGGCGATCCGGCTGGCGCTCGACGACGCCGGGGCGGAGCCGGACGACGTCGACTCCGTCAACGCCCACGGGACCTCGACGCCGCTCAACGACCGCGCCGAGACCGCGGCGCTGAAGACGGCGCTCGGCGCGCGCGCCGGCGCGGTGCCGGTCTCCTCGACGAAGTCGGCCATCGGGCACCTGCTCGGCGCGGCGGGCGCGGTCGAGGCGGTGGCCACCGTGCTGGCGCTGCGCGAGCGCGTCGCGCCGCCGACGCTCGGCTACGCGGAGGCCGAGGACGGGCTGGACCTCGACTACGTCCCCGACGGCCCGCGCCCGCTGCGCGCCACGGGTCGGCTGGTCGCGCTGTCGAGCTCGTTCGGGTTCGGCGGCCACAACGCCGTGCTGTGCGTCGGGAGCCCGGCATGAGCGTCGCCGCCTACGTCGAAGCCGGGCCGCTTGAGCGGCTCGAGGCGCTGTGCGATCCGGGCACGCTGCGGCTGATCCGCACGGGAGTGGCCTCGCGCCGGATGGGCGAGGGCGCGCGAGCGGGCGACGGCGTGCTGGGCGGCGCCGGGCGCGTCGGCGGCCGGCCCGTGCTCTGCTTCGCCCAGGATCCGGGCTACGCGGGCGGCTCGCTCGGCGAGGCCCACGCCGACACGATCGTGCGCGTGCTGCGGCTCGCCGGCCAGGCCGGGGCGCCGGTGGTCGGCTTCGCCGCCTCGGGCGGCGCGCGGATGCAGGAAGGGCTGGCTGCGCTGGGCGGCTACGGCCGCATCTTCGCCGAGCACGTGCGGCTGGCCGGCCGGGTGCCGCAGATCTCGGTCGTCGCGGGGACGAGCGCGGGCGGCGGCGCGTACGCGCCCGCGCTGACCGACGTGGTCGTGATGACGGAGGAGTCGGCGATGTTCCTGACCGGCCCCGCGGTGGTGCGCGAGGCGGTGGGGGAGGCGGTGACGGCCGCGGAGCTCGGCGGCCCGCGCGTGCACGAGCGCAGCGGCGTCTGCCAGCTCACGGTGCCCGACGCGGCGGCCGGCGCGCGGGCGGCGCGCGAGCTGGTCGGGCTGCTGGGCGGCGGGCTCGCCGCGCCCGCGGCGCCGCTCCCTGGAGATCCCGGGGACGCCGTGCCCGCCGCGCCGCGGCGCGCGTACGACGTCCGGTCGGTGATCGAGCGGGTGGTCGACGGCGGTGCCCTGCTCGAGCTGTCGGGCCGTTGGGCGCGCAACGTGGTGACCGGCCTGGCTCGGCTGGAAGGCCGCGCGGTGGGCGTCGTGGCCAACCAGCCGCGCCACCTCGGCGGCGTCCTCGACGCCGCCGCCTCCGAGAAGGCCGCGCGCTTCGTCGGGCTGTGCGACGCGTTCGGCGTGCCGCTCGTCGTGCTCGTGGACACGCCGGGGTTCCTTCCCGGCGTGCGTCAGGAGACCGCCGGGGTCATCCGGCACGGCGCAGGGCTGCTGCGGGCGTTCGCCGCCGCGCGCGTGCCGAAGCTGACCGTGGTGCTGCGCAAGGCCTACGGCGGGGCGGCGATCACCATGAACTCGCGCGACCTCGGCGCCGACCTCGTGCTCGCCTGGCCGGGCGCCGAGATCGGCGTGATGGCGGCCTCGCAGGCGGTGGCGGTGGCGCACCGGCGCGCGCTGGCCGCCGCGCCGGACCCGGAGGCCGAGCGCGCGCGGCTCGCCGGCGCGTACGCCGGCGAGCACCTGCGCGCGGCGGTCGCCGCGCGCGACGGCTTCGTCGACGAGCTGATCGCTCCCGCGGCCACGCGCGACCGCCTCGTCTGGGCCCTCGACGTCCTCGGGGCTCGCCGGTGACCCGCCCCACCCATCAGGAGGACCCGCTCATGCTCTCCGCTCCCTTCGAAGCTCTCCAGGTCGGCGCCCGCGAGGTGTCGCGCGGGCGCACGGTGACCGAGGCCGACGTGGTCGGGTTCGCCGCGCTCACCGGCGACCGGCACCCGCTGCACGTCGACGCCGCGTGGGCCGGCGCCGGCCCGTTCGGCGAGCGCGTCGCGCACGGGCTGCTCGTCCTGTCCTACGCCGCGGGGCTGGTCGCCTTCGACCCGGCGCGCGTGCTCGCGCTGCGCGCGGTCCGCGACGCGGTGTTCAAGCGGCCGGTGCGGCTGGGGGACACCATCGCCGTCGAGACGCGGATCGCCGCGCTCGACCCCGTCACCGGCACGGTGACCTGCGAGTGGCGGATCCGCAACCAGGCGGGCCGCCTGGTGGCGCGCGCGACCGTGGAGGTGCTGTGGCGCCGCGACGCGCCCGCCGCCGAGGGGCTGCCGATCGACCCGTCGGGGCTCGTCCACGCGCTGGAGTCGGTGCCGCTGTGATCCTCGACGGCCGCCGGCTGGTCATCACCGGCGTGATGACGCGCGAGTCGATCGCCTGGCACGCCGCCGAGCGGGCGCTGGAGCTCGGCGCCGACGTGGTGCTCACGGGGTTCGGGCGCGCGCGCCGCCTGACCGAGCGCGCCGCCGCGCGGCTGCCCGCCGCGGTCGACGTGCTCGAGCTCGACGTCGACCGGCCCGCCGACCTCGACGCCCTCCGCGCCGAGCTCGCCGCGCGCTGGGGGCGCGTGGACGGCGCGCTGCACGCGATCGCCTTCGCCCCGCCCGACGCGCTGGGCGGCGACTTCCTGGGGACGCCGGCGAGCAGCGCCGCGCGCGCGTTCACCACGAGCGCCTACTCCTACGGCGCGCTGGCGGGCGCGCTGGCGCCGCTGATGGCGCCGGGCGGCGCGCTCGTCGGGCTGACGTTCGACGCCGGGCGCGCCTGGCCCGCCTACGACTGGATGGGCGTCGCCAAGGCGGCGCTGGAGTCGGTCAACCGCTATCTGGCCCGCGACCTCGGCCCGCGCGGCGTGCGCGCGAACCTGGTCAGCGCCGGGCCGCTGGGGACGGTCGCGGCGCGCGGGATCCCCGGCTTCGACGAGCTGGCCGGCGTGTGGCGCGAGCACGCCCCGCTCGGCTGGGACACCGCCGATCCGGCGCCCGTCGCCGGCGCGATCTGCTTCCTGCTCTCCGACCTGGCGCGCGCGGTCACCGGGCAGGTGCTGCACGTGGACGGCGGGCTGAGCGCCGTCGGCGCGCGCTAGCCGCGGCCGCGCAGCGCGTCGACGGCCGCGCGGGCGGCGTCCTCGGCGTCGCGCGCCTCTTCCAGCGCCGCCTCC
>DASVQH010000512.1:0-18184 GCA_036389195.1 Solirubrobacteraceae bacterium | reverse complement strand
CGCACGAGGTGGCGCGCCGTCCTGAGCAGGCGCAGCGTGACCGTCCGGGCCCCGCCGGCGGGGACGCGGACGCGGCCTCGCGCCAGCCACTCCGTCCGCCGCCGGCCGCGCGTGCGGACCTTCAGGCGCACGGCGCAGCGGACCGCCTGCAGGCACTCGACGCGCAGGCGGATGTGCAGCGGGCGCCGCGGCGCGCGGGCCGGGAACGTCACCGCGACCCAGGGCGCGAGCTGGATCGGGGCCCGCGCCGGCGGGGGCTGGAGCGGCCGCGGGTCGCCGCCGCCCTGAAAGCGCGCGAGCGCGAGCCGCGGCGCGCCCCCTTCGCACTGCGCGCCGTGCCCGCCGCCGGCGCACGCGACGCCCGCGGCGACGAGGCGGCCGTCCGGCGTCAGCGCGCCGGCGGTGGCGCGGGCCATCGAGGTGCCCGGGAACGCGGTGATGGCGACGCCGCCGGTGCCGAAGCCCGCGTCGAGGAAGCCCTCCGGGCTCAGGCGGGTGACGGCGAAGCGCCAGTCCGCCCCGCCCGACGCGGTCTGGCCGAAGGCGACGAGCCGGCCCTGGGCGTCGCGGGCGGCGTCGGCGGCGAGCGCGCCGTCGCCGACCCGCACCATCGCGGTGCCGTCGCCGTCCCACGTGGAGTCGAGCCGGCCGTCGGCGGTGACGCGCAGGAAGCCCATGACCTGCTTGCCGTCGGCGTCGGTGGCGGCGCCCGCGGTCAGCGCGCGGCCGTCCTGCAGGCCGGTGACGGCGTTGGCGAACGAGGTCCCCCAGCCGATGCCGAGCAGCGCGGTGCCGCCGGCCCCGAAGCCCGGGTCGGGATGGCCGGCCGGATCCAGGCGCGCGAGCCCGACCCGCGCGTCGCCCGCCGCGTTCGACGCCCCGGCGATCCCCGCGGCGACCACCGCGCCGCTGGGGCTGACCGCCGTCCCGAGCGCGGAGGCGTAGGGCGCGGGCGCGGCGAGCACGCTGCCGCCGGAGCCGAAGCCGCCGTCGAGGGCGCCGTTGCCCTGGTAGCGCGCCACGGCGAAGCGCGTCGCGCCGTCGTGGTCGATCCCCACGCCGGCGGCCACGAGGCCGCCCCCCGCCGTCGGCTCGACGTCCGCGATGCCCGAGAAGCCGTGGCCGACGCCGACGATCGAGACGCCCTGCTCGCCGAAGCTGGGATCGACCGCCCCGCTCGGGTCGTAGCGGACCAGCGCGAAGCCGTCGCGCCCGCCGCCGTCCCGGGCCACGCCGGCCAGCACCAGCCGGCCGTCGGGCGCGAGCAGCAGGTCGAACGCCTGGGAGCGCCCTGTCCCGACTGCCGTGGTGACGATCCCCGCCGCCCCGAACTCCGGGTCGAGGCCGCCGTCGGCGGTGAAGCGCAGCATCCGGAAGCTCGAAGCGCCCGAGGTGCGGCAGGTGCCGTCCCGGCGGTCGGAGGGCTGGCAGGAGTAGCCGCCCACGACGATCCGCCCGTCGGGCTGCACGACCACCGCGCGGGCGACGAAGCCGCCGGCGTTCAGCGCGGCGACGCGGCCGTCGGAGGAGAAGCTGGGGTCGAGGTCACCCGGCTCGGCGTACGCGGGCGCAGCACCAGCGCAGAGCGCGGCCAGGCCCACCATCAGCGTCACGAGACATCGCCGCACTCAGACCACCTAACGACGGGGCGCGCCCGAACCTTGCGGTGGACGCGCCCCGATCGGTCAGCGGATCTCGACGGTCCTGGGCAGCGTGAACGTGTGGAAGCGGCTGCTGGGGATGTCGGCGTACTTGCGGACGAACGTCTGCATCCGGTACGTGGCGGCCTGCGCGTCGTCCGGCGCGGCGACGGTGACGCTGAAGCGCCCGTCGCGGCGCGGCTTGAAGCGCTTGACGGTCTCGAACTCCTTGCAGGACACCCGCCGCTTGAGGACGATCGTCTGCAGCGGCTTGTCGAACGGCCGCGTGACCCGTCCCTTCAGCGTGACCTTGCCATCACGGCTCTTCACGCTCGACCACACCATGCGCCGGTTGAGCTTGAGGTCGAGCGACCGCTCGCTGCCCACCGACGCCTGGTAGCGCGCCCGGTTGGTGAACCGGACGTGGCGCGCCGGCATGGGCGCGCTCCCGGTGAACGTCCCGTTCGGCTCCACGCGCGGGCGCGACACGACCTTGCCGGACGCCTTGGAGCGGATGCTCACCCGCTTGCCGATGAACTTCTTGTCGGCGACGCCGTAGAGCTTCACGCGGTCGCCGCGCGGGAGCACGTCGACGAGGACGAGCCGCCGCGTGGTGCACTGGAGGTCCTGCTCGGCGACGGCGGTCCTGGCGACGCACTCGACGTCCTTCGCGCTCACCGACGCCTCGCCGACCGTCAGGTCGGCCAGGCTCTGGCCGAGCAGCGAGATCTGGACCTGCAGCGCGCGCTGGGTGAGCTTGTCGCCTTCGCGGATCGACTGGTTCGGCGTGACCTTGACCCGTACCAGCGTCCCCGGGATGGAGATGTCGGGCAGCGCCGTCAGGACCGGCTTGATCGCCTGCTGGACGGCCGGCAGCAGCTCGGGGGCGACGCCCGGCGGCAGCTGGATCTTCGACAGGTCGATCTTGTCCGGGTCGATCTTCTCCGTGTCGACGAGGCTCAGCGACTGGTCGAAGACCTGGTCGGTGGGGATCTCCTGGCCGAGGACCTTGAGCCCCGCGATGCGCGAGCTGCCGTTGATCGCCAGCTTGCCGTCCTGGCAGCCGGCCGTGGCGTAGGAGTAGAGCGCCTGGATGCTGAGGACGTCGGTGTTGGGCAGCTGCCCGTTCGGCAGCAGCGCGTTGAGCGCCGCGGTGATGTCGACCGAGATGTCCTGGGCCGGAAGCGGCACGCCGGGGAGGGTCGGCAGGCCCGAGAGCGGCACCGTGACCTTGGTCGGGGGGATCTGCTCGATCGGGATCCGCAGCGGGAGGGTGGGCAGCGTCTTGACGCGCGCGTCGAGGAGCCCCGCGGCGGCCGCCGCCTTCTGGCTGCCCGGCTTGTCGTCGGACCCCTCCACCGAGGTCTGCGCCGCCAGCGCGCTGAGCGAGAGCGGCAGTCCAGCGGGGAGCGCCTGCGCGCCGCCGGCCTTCGCGCTCTTGCAGACCGCCTGCCCCTTGTTGGCGGTGATGGGCTCCAGCGCGGGAGCGGTGAGCAGGGCGCCGCGCAGGGCGCTCGCCTCGCACGTCAGCGTGGATGCCGCCGAAGCCGGCGCGGGCGCCACGGCCGCCGCCGTGGCCACGGCGAGCACTGCGCCGGCTCTGGCCGCGCGGCTCGCCAAGGATCGCTTGAACACGTTCGGGAATCCTCCTCTGGGGCACCGCCCGCCGTCCCCTGAGACGGGCGCTCAGCGTTGAACGGTAGCCCGTCGCGAGCGCGGCGTGTCGGCGCGCGAACTCCCATCAACCGGTCGGTTGGAGCGGGCGGAACGCGCCGTCCTCCTGGATGACCTCGCCGTCCGCGCTGAGCCGTCCGCCGCGGCGCAGGTCGCAGATCATGTCCCAGTGGACCGCCGACTCGTTGGTCCCGCCGGTCTCCGGATAGGAGCGCCCCACCGCGAGGTGGACGGTGCCGCCGATCTTCTCGTCGAAGAGGATCGCGCCGATCGCCCGGTCGATCCCGAAGTTCGTGCCGATCCCGATCTCGCCGAGCCGCGAGGCGCCGTCGTCGGTGGCCAGCGCCTGGCGCAGGTACGCCTGGCCGCGGTCGGCGTGGGCCTCGACGACCCGCCCCTCCGCGAAGCGCAGCCTGATGCCCTCGACGTCGACGCCGCCGGGGGCGCTGGGGACGGTGAAGCGCACGACGCCCTCGGCGCTCGTCTCGTGGGGGCCGGTGAAGACCTCGCCGCTGGGCATGTTGCGCTTGCCGTCGGAGTTGACCCAGGTGCGGCCCTCGACGCGCAGCGTCAGGTCGGTGCCCTCGGCCTCGATCCGCAGCTCCCGGGCGGGCGCCAGGCGCTCGATCAGCCGCGCCTGCATCGCGCGCAGCTCGCCCCAGGCGGCGGCGGGATCCTCGCGGTCGAGGAACAGCGCGCGGCGGACGAACGCCTCGAAGTCGTGCAGCGACAGGCCGGCCTGCTGCGCGCCGGCGTGCGTCGGCCACAGCGTGCCGCACCAGCGCCGCCGCAGGCCGGCCTCGCGCACCGGCGCGCGGGCGCGGGCCGCGCGGGCGATCCGCGCCGGGTCGACGCCGGCCAGCGCGCGCGTGTTCTCCGGCGCCTGGATGGCCAGCGAGCAGTCCGTCGCCTCGGCTTCGGCGAGGTCGGCTGGCGCGAAGCCGTCGAGGTGGCGATCCTGCGCGGCGGCGTAGAAGCCCTCGTCGGCGCCGGGGAGCGCGATCCGCAGCAGCGGCCAGCCCTCGCGCGCGAGGATCTCGCGCTGGACGGCGAGCAGGAGGCGCGCGGCCAGCGGCGTCGAGCGCACGACGACCTGCTGACCCGGTTGGATGTCGAGGCAGTAGTCGCAGAGCAGGCGCGCGAAGGCGAGGGTGTCGCGGTCGTTCACGGCGCCTCCAGCTCCGGGAAGTGGTCGGCCAGATGCGCGCGCAGGGCGTCGCGGATCCAGCGCCGCTCGTCGACGCCGGCGAACCGGTAGCGCGCCAGCAGCTCCTTCTGGCGGACGATGGGGTCGGTGCCGGCGATCTCCCAGCGGACCGCGAGGCGCTCGAAGAGGAACTCGACCGCGCGCTGCCAGGCGTCCTCGCGAGAGAGCGGGGAGCCCGCGACGACCGCCGCGTACTCGCGCCGGGTGGCCGGCGTCATCGCGCCGCGCAGCACCAGCACCGAGCCCTCGGCGTCGCGGTACTCGCTCTCGGGCGCCTGCGGCGCGTCCTGCGCGCCGCGGCGGCGCGCGCGCCGGCCCATCAGGCGGCGTCCGCCGCCGCCCGCTCGAGCTGCGCCCGCACGTCCTCGGTGACCGGGTCGGCGTGCCCTGGCCAGGCGGCCGACAGGCCCAGCCCCGCGAGCTTGCGCAGCGACGCGCCGGCCGTCGCGTACTCGGGCGTGAAGGCGGGGTGCGGCAGCCGGGGCGGCCCCTTGAGCGTCGTCTCGGGGTTGAGCGTGTAGAAGGCGTCCGTGGTCAGCGCGAGCCCGTCGCGCTCGCGCACGAGCGCCACCATGCCGGGCGAGTGGCCCGGGACGTGGACGACCCGGAAGCCGGCGATCTCCTCGCCCTCCTCAAACGTCCCCGCGATGTCGACCGGTCCGCCGTCCCAGCGGCTGAGCAGCGCGGGGTAGAGCTGGCGGGCCGGGATGCGCAGCTTGGAGAGGTCGAAGGTCGAGTAGCCGCCGTCGCCCTCGGCCACCGGGCGCTCGAGCGTGTGGCAGTACACGGGCGCGCCGAGCCCGGGCGCCGCGCCGCGGTGGTCCTGGTGGCCGTGGCCGAGCACGACGCGGGTGATCCCGCCGAGCGCCGCGCCCGCCGACGCCAGCCCGTGCGTCATGTCGGAGATCCCCGCGTCGAACATGCAGACGCCGCCGCCGTCCTCCTCGATGAAGTAGACGTTCATCGACTTGACCGGGAAGCCGCCGCGGACGATCCACACGCCGTCGGCGATCCGCTCGGGCGCGGCGACGTGCAGCTTGTGGGCCAGCCGCGTCTTCGCGTTGAAGGCCTGGGTCATGCGCTGCTCGGCCTTGGAGCCCATCGGCGGCAGCATGCCGAGCTGGCGCGCGAAGCCCATCCCGTCGACGAAGGCGTCGTTGCGGACGATCAGGCCGTCGCGCACCTCCAGCATGTCGACGCCCTCGAGCTCCAGCCGCGAGCCGGTCGGCGCGATGCCGTTGTAGGTGCCGGGACCGGTGAACGTGCCGGTGGCGCTCCACAGGACGGCGACGCGCCCGTCGCGCTCCACGAGCTGGCGGACGCGCAGCGTGAAGTCGGGGATCGCCCCGAACAGCTCGCCGAAGTAGCCGCGGACGCCGTCGGGGCCGGTGACGTCGGCCTGGCCGGCGATGTGCTCGAAGCCGTCGGGCGCCCAGCAGGCCGCCATGGCGTCGAGGTCGCGCGCGCTGAGCGCGGCGAAGTAGCGGGTGACGACGGCTTCGGCGCTGTCGGTGCTGGTGGTCGACATGGGCCGGATCCTACGCCTCGCTGGCTAAGGTGCCGCCGGTGTCCGGCACCCCGCGCAGGCGTGAGCTGGGCCGCGGCGAGCGGGTCCTGCCCGGGGTCTGGCGGCTGCGGCTCCCGCTTCCCTGGCCGGGCGTGCCGCACTGCAACGCCTGGGCGCTCGCCGCCGGCGACGGGATCGTGCTGGTGGACACCGGCATGCACCAGCCCGGCTCGCTCGCGCAGCTCGAGCGGGCGCTCGAGATGGTCGGGCTGCGGCTCGAGCACGTCCGGCTGCTGGTCTGCACCCACGCGCACTCCGACCACTGCGGGCAGGCGACCGCGATCGTCGCGCGCACGGGATGCGAGCTGTGGATGCACCCGAACCACGCGCACCTGACCGCCCAGGCCGCCGACCCCGAGCAGGCGCTGGCCCGCCGGATCGAGGTCGCGCGCCAGAGCGGCGTGCCCGCCGAGCCGCTGGCGCGCTGGACGGCCGCGCGCCGCGGGCAGGACCTCGGGCTCTCCGGCGTCCCGGTCCCCGACCGCGACCTCCTCCCCGGCGTGGTGGTCGAGTCGGACCTCGGCGCCTGGACGGTCCACGAGACGCCGGGCCACGCCCCGTCGCACGTCTGCCTGCACCAGGCGGACCGGCGGCTGCTGCTCAGCGGCGACCAGCTGCTGGGGCGGGTGTCGCTGTACTTCGACTACGGCTGGTCGCCGGATCCGGTCGGCGAGTTCCTCGGGTCGCTGAAGACGGTCGACGCGCTCGACGCGCGGCTCGCGCTGTCGGGGCACGGCAAGCCGTTCACCGACGTGGCCGGCCACGTCGAGGCCAACCGCGCGCTGGTCGCCGAGCGCCTGGGCGCCGTGCGCGGCGCGCTGGCCGACGGCCCGGTCACCGCGTACGACCTCGCCGCTCGCGTCTACGGCGACTGGTTCCGTCCCGAGGCCGCGACGTGGCTGCTGACCAAGGCGCTCTGCTACCTCGTCCACCTCGAGCGCGCGGGCGAGGCGGAGCGTCGCGGGGGCGACCCGGAGCGCTGGGCGTCGGGTCGCGTGGGAGGCTGATGCTTGGTCGGTCGCCCGCTCGCGCCGGCGCCCGGTTACGCCGCTCGTCTTCAGCTGGACTTCGGGCCGCGCCCCACTACGCCGCTCGACTTCAGCTGGACTTCGGGCATCGATAGGGGAGGTTCTTCTCTCGCGTCGCTTTTCCGGGACGCGGGGAAGGGGGAACGGCTTGCGAGAGTCGCGGTTGGGGGTTGGCCTACCTAACGTCACATCGGCGGTGGCTTTGGTCGCCGTTGTGACGTCGTGGGGGCTACGGACGTCCAATGTCACATCCGGCGGATCTGGCTTCGCGGGTGTGACGTTGTGGGGATTTTCCCTCTCCGAACCCTCGCCCCCGCCGGCCAGCTGCTCACCCATCAGAGAGCCGTTCCACCCGGCGGTGGAGAACCAGACCGCCGCGAGCGGCGCGGGCAGCCTCGACCTGTGCTCGTGCCGCGCGTCTTCAGCTGGACTTCGGGCATTGGTAGGGAGGTTCCTCTCGGCGTCCTCTCTGGGACGCGGGGGGAGGGGAACGGCGTGCGAGAGTCGCGGTGAGGGGGCGTGAACGTAACGGGGACAACGTGGATATCTCGTGCCAACCGCCTCTTGTCATCCACCTTGACCACCGCCGCTCTCCGGTCCTTCGCCGCGGCGAATGGCAGACAACGGCTCACCTGTCAGAGAGCCGTTCCGGCGCGGCCATGCAGCCCCGCCCCGGCGCGAGCGGAGCCGCACGCCTGCGGCGGTCGCGGTGAAAGGGAGCGTGGGCGTGGCTGGCCCGCGTAACGTCACATTCGCCGGAGGACGGGGCGCCCTAGAATCGGAGCGATGCGGATCGACGAGGCGCTGGCGAACGGCAACGGCCCGTTCTTCTCGTTCGAGTTCTTCCCGCCCAAGACGCCCGAGGGCGACCAGAACCTGCAGGACGCGCTCTCAGAGCTCGTGCGCCTGGAGCCGAACTTCGTGTCCGTCACCTACGGCGCCGCCGGCTCGACCGAGGAGCGCCACAAGACGGTCGAGATCGTCGCCGCGATCAAGGAGCGCTACGGGCTGGAGGCGATGGCCCACTTCACCTGCGTCGGCGCGACGACGGACGAGCTGCGCGCCATGCTCGACCGGATGGTCCAGGCCGGGATCGAGAACGTCCTCGCGCTGCGCGGCGACCCGCCGGCCGGCGAGGAGGAGTGGACGGCGACCGAGGGCGGCCTCACCTACTCGCGCGAGCTCGTCGAGCTGATCCGCGCCGAGTACGACTTCGCGATCGGCGCCGCGTGCTTCCCGGAGACCCACATCCACGCGGAGTCGCCCGAGGCCGACCTGCGCTACCTGAAGGAGAAGGTCGACGCCGGCGTCTCCTTCCTGATCACCCAGCTGTTCTTCGACAACGAGGACTACTTCGACTTCGTCGGCCGGGCGCGCGCGGCGGGGATCGAGGTCCCGATCATCCCGGGGATCTGGCCGATCACCAACTACAAGCAGATCGCCCGGATCTCCTCGTTCATCGGCTCCAAGATGCCCGACCGGGTCCTGCGCGAGCTCGAGGCCCGCGCCGAGCAGCCCGACGCCGTGGCGGAGTTCGGCGTCGCCTACGCGACGCTGCAGTGCGCCGACCTGCTGTCGCGCGGCGCGCCGGGGATCCACCTGTACACGCTCAACCGCTCGCCGGCCACGCGGGCGATCATGTCGGCGCTGCGCGTGATGGCGCCGTGGCGCGGCGCCGTCCCCGTCTAGGCCGTCGCCAGGTCGAGCGCCGCGATGGCCAGCCAGGCGACGCTCGTGACGTAGAGCGCGCGCTCCGCGGCGCCGAAGACGCGCCGCCATGGCGCGACGATCCGGGTCAGCAGCGTGGCGATCGCCGTGGCGGCGACCGCGTAGCCGAGGGCCCGCAGGACGCCCGGCGCCCCCGTCCAGTCGACGTCGGAGGCCGCGAAGGCGATCGCCGTGAAGGCGGCGGCCGCCAGCAGCCAGTGGATGCGGCCCTCGGCGGTGAACGGCGGCGGGTCGCGGTCGGTCATGAAGGCGGCGATGGCGATCCGCGCGCCCCCGTAGACCCACAGCCAGGCGAGGCTGGTCGCGTCGGTCTCCCGCGCCAGGCCGATGGCCAGCAGGATCGCCGCAACGCCGAGGGCGATCGCCATCGCGCGGTAGAGGGCGTGGTAGGGCGTCGTGCCGTAGTCGCTGACCGCGTCGCGCACCGGCCCCAGGCCGGTGGGGAGGAGGTGCAGCCGCCCGAGCAGCGCGACGGCGGCGGCGAGCGCGGCGAGGCTGAGGACCGCGAGCGCCACGGCTACTCCGCCACCGGCTCGAAGTCGAGGCGGTGGGCGATGCGGGGGGTGCCGTCGGCCGCGGTCCAGGCCACGTCGATCGAGTCGTCCTGGCGGTAGGTGCCGACGCCCCAGGCGCCGAGGAACCAGCGCTTCTTGGAGATCTGGTCCTTCGCCAGCTGGTCGGCGAACTCCAGCGCCCCGCCGCGCAGGACGTAGTCGGCGCCCTCCTGCTGCCGGACGCCGTTGCGGTAGACGGTGTAGGGCGCCCGCACACCGGGCGGCAGCCGCACGCGCGAGCGAGCCATCGGGTGCGCATCCTAAGCTCTCGCCCGCATGTCGTCACCCCTGCGCTCGGGCGACCTCGCCTACTCCATCCGCCGCTCCGCGCGCGCCCGGCGGGTGCGGGTCAGCGTGGACGCCGCGGGCGCCGTCGAGGTGATCCTCCCGGCCCGGGCGCCGGAGCGCGAGGCCGCCGCCGCGGTGCGCGAGCTGCGCCCCTGGATCGAGCGCCGCCGCCGCACCCTGGCCCGCGCGCGGGCCGAGGTCGCGCGCGCCCCCGGCACGGTGCCCTACCTCGGCGAGACGCTGGAGCTCGTGCCCGAGCCGGGGCGCACGCGCGTGCACCGGCGCGGCGGCCGGCTGCTGGTGCCCGCGGATCCGGCGGCCGCGCGCGAGGCGCTCGAGCGCCACTACCGCCGCGCCGCCCGGGCGGAGATCGCGCCGCGCCTCGACGCCGCCACCGCCCGCGCCGGGACCCGCTACACCGGGCTGACGATCCGCTCGCAGCGCACCCGCTGGGCGTCCTGCTCCTCGACCGGCGCGATGTCCTTCAACTGGCGGCTGCTGCTCGCGCCGCCCGCGGTGCTCGACTACGTGGTCGAGCACGAGGTCTGCCACCTCGAGGTGATGGACCACTCGCCGCGCTTCTGGCGGCTGCTGGAGTCGCGCGTCCCGGACTGGCGGGAGCACTCGGGCTGGCTGCGCCGCTACGGGGCGACGCTGACCCTCTGACCGGGCTACGCCCGCTCGCGCAGGATCCTCATCGCTTCCTTGCGCGCGTCGCGGGGGATGCGATCGAGGATGAGGACGCCGTCGAGATGGTCCATCTCGTGCTGGACGACGCTCGCCTCGGGCCCGGCCGCCTCGACGACGACCTCCTCGCCGGCGGCGTCGCGGGCGCGGACCCGGACCTCGGCGGGGCGCTCGACGTCGACCCACACCCCCGGCAGCGACAGGCAGCCCTCGTGGAACAGCGCCCGCTCGTCGGAGGCCCACTCGAGCTCGGGGTTGACGAGCACGTGCACCGGGCTCTCGGGGTCGCCGGGCACGCGGTAGACGAGCACCCGGTGCAGGATCCCGACCTGGGTCGCGGCCAGTCCGACGCCGAGCGCGTCGTCCATCAGCGCGGCCATCGTGGCGGCCTCCTCGCGCAGCGCGTCGTCGAAGTCCTCCACCGGCCGGGCGCGCTCGCGCAGCACCGGGTCGCCGTACTGGCGCACGCGGCTCAGCGCCGCCTCGCGGCGGGCCAGGGTCTCGGGGTCGAGCGGCGGCGGCTCCTCCGGCGCCTGGCCGCCTGGTTGGACGTCGCTCACGTCGCGGAACGTTAGCCGTCGAGCAGCAGGCGCCGCAGGGCCTGCAGGGCGCTCTCGTCCTCGCGTTCTTCGACGGCCTCGCGGCGCGCGCGGCCGACGTGGGCGGTCATCGAGCCGTCGCCGCGTACGTCGACGCCGGCCCGGACCGACGGCGACAGCCGCTGCGGGCCGGTCACCTCGATGCGCGCCACGACCTGGTCGCGCGGCTCGTAGCGGCGCACCCGCATCTCGATCGTCGCCGGGCGCGAGGTGCGCGCGACTTCGCGGGCCGCCGCCTCCAGGACGTCGAGCGCCTCCGGCAGCGTGGCCGAGCGCGTCCGCTGCACGGCGGAGCCGTGGCGGACGGTCACGCGGAAGGGCACGCGCCCAATGATGCCGCTCAGCCGACCGCGGCGCGCGGCAGCAGCGCCTCGACCTCCTCGGGCGGCAGCGGGCGCCCGAGCAGGAAGCCCTGGGCCAGCGAACAGCGCTGCTCGGCGAGGAAGCGGTGCTGCGCCTCCGTCTCCACGCCCTCGGCGACCGTGTGGCGCCCGAGCGCCCGCCCCAGGCGCAGGATGGCCGTCACGACGGCCGAGGCCTCGTGGGACTCGGGGACCTCCCGCAGGAACGAGCGGTCGATCTTCAGCGTCCCCACGGGCAGCTCGATCAGGCGCGAGAGCGACGAGTAGCCCGAGCCGAAGTCGTCGAGGGCGAGCCCGAGGCCGAGCTCGTGGAGCTCGCGGAGGATCGGCTCGGTCTGCGCCGGGTCCTGCAAGGTCGCGGACTCGGTGAGCTCGACGGTCAGCCGCGAAGGGTCGGCGCCCGTCGCGGCCAGGTGCCGGCGCACGCGCTCGCAGAAGTCGAGCCGCCGCAGCTGGCGCGGGGACACGTTGAAGGAGATCTGCGGGCGCAGGCCGAGCTGCGCCCAGCGGACCTGCTGCTCGCAGACGGCGCGTACGACCCAGTCCCCGATCGCCTCGATCAGCCCGGTCTCCTCGGCGAGCGGGATGAAGTCGCCCGGCGGGACGAGCCGGCCGCGCTCGGGGTCGTGCCAGCGCAGCAGCGCCTCGACGCCGACCAGCTCGCCGTGGCCGATGCCGAAGATGGGCTGGTAGTGGAGGCGGAGCTCGTCGCGGGCCAGCGCCCGGCGCAGCCGCGCGCTCATCGACAGCCGCTCGAGCGGGTCCACCGCCGCGGTGGCGTACACCGCGCAGCCGCCGCGTGCGAGCGCCTTGGCGCGGTACATCGCCGCGTCGGCGTGGTTGAGCAGGTCCTCCGCGTCGCGCGCGTCGCGCGGATGGACTGAGATGCCGATCGAGACGCCGACCTGGAACTCCGTCCCGTCGACCAGGAACGGCTCCTGCAGGGCCGCGGCGATCTCGCCGGCCACGCGCTGGGCGACGGTCACCGGGTCCTCGCGCAGGTCGGCCAGCAGGAGCAGCAGCTCGTCGCCGCCGGGGCGGGCGAGGAGGTCGGTGGCCCGCGTGGCCTCGCGCACCCGCACGGCCAGGCGGGAGAGCAGCTCGTCCCCGGCCGCGTGGCCGAGCGAGTCGTTGACGAGCCGGAAGCCGTCCACGTCGAGGTGCAGCAGCGCGATGCCGGCCGACGTTCGCCGCGAGCGGGCCAGCGCGAGGCGCAGGTGCTCGCGGAGCAGCGTGCGGTTCGGCAGGCCGGTCAGCGCGTCGTGGTAGGCCAGGTGGGCGATCTGCTCCTCCTGGCGGCAGCGCTCGGTGGTGTCCTGCCCGGCGGCCACGGCGCCGCTCAGCGCGCCGTCCTCGCGCACCGCGGAGTACGTCCAGGCGACGGTGCGACGCGCGCCGTCGCCCCCGGTCACCGCGTGCTCGACGTGCGTCCCGTCGGGCCCTGCGGCGCCGGCCATCAGCGCGGCGAAGGCCAGCCGCGCGGCCGGGCGGTCGTCGTCGGGCACCGCGACGTCGAAGAAGTCCTCGCCGGTCAGCTCCGCCTCGGCGCGCCCCAGCAGGGCGCAGGCGGCGCGGTTGACCAGCGTGACGGTGCCCACCGGGTCCAGGCCGACGATGATCGCCCCGGCGGCCTCGAGGATGTCGCGCGCGCGGTCGCGGTCGTCTTGCACCCTCGGGTCATCGACGCTGCCGCGGCGGAGGTGTAGCGAATGCGCCTCAAGCGGCCAGATCGCCGATGAGCTCGCGGACGCCGCCGCCCGCCCAGCGGCCCTCGAGGCGCTCGGTGATCGTCCGCATGACGCGCTGCGCCGGGAGGTTCTCGCCGAGCATCGTCGCCGCGAAGCGGACGACCCCGCCGCGCCGCGCCTCGTCGGCCAGCAGCTGCGCGAGCCGGCGGCCGAGGCCGAGCCCCTGGTAGGCGTCGCCGACGACGACCGCCATCTCCGCGGTGCCCGGACGGTCCGGCAGGCGGACGAAGCGGGCCACGGCGACCAGCGCGTCCGGGTCGTCGGCCAGCACCGCGACGAGCGCGACGTGGTCGACGCCGTCCACCTCGGTCAGGTAGCGCAGCTCGGTCGAGGAGAAGCGCGGCTTGGCGGCGAGGAAGCGCCGCCGGATGGTCCGCTCGCTCAGCCGGCGCAGGCCCTCGGCGAGCCGGGCCTTGTCGCCCGGCTCGATGGGACGCACGACGACGCGGGTGCCGTCGCGGAGCGTGAACGGGGAAGGGAGCACGGTTTCATTCTAAAACCTACTCCCCTCGCCCAGTGTGACGTCGGTCCGGCTAGCCCCGCTCACCCACGGGGACGTAGTCCCGCTCCCGCGCGCCCGTGTAGATCTGCCGCGGGCGGGCGATCTTCTGCTCCGGGTCGTCGATCATCTCCAGCCACTGGGAGATCCAGCCGCTGGTGCGCGGGATCGCGAACATGACCGGGAACATGCCGGCCTCCAGCCCCATGGCCTCGTAGATCAGGCCGGAGTAGAAGTCGACGTTCGGGTAGAGCTTGCGCGACGTGAAGTACTCGTCGTCCATCGCGCGCTTCTCGAGCTCGGTGGCGATCTCGAGCAGCGGGCTCTTGCCGGTCACCTCGTAGACCTCGTCGAGGTGCTTGCGGATGATCCGCGCGCGCGGGTCGTAGTTCTTGTAGACGCGGTGGCCGAAGCCCTGCAGGCGCTCCTTGCCGTCCTTCACGCCCTGCAGGAAGTCGGGGATGTTCTCCACCGAGCCGACCCGGCGCAGCATGTTGAGCGCCTGCTCGTTGGCGCCGCCGTGCAGCGGCCCGTAGAGCGCCGCGACGCCGGCCGCCACCGCCGAGTACGGATCCACCTGCGAGGAGCCGACCGCGCGGACCGCGTTGGTCGAGCAGTTCTGCTCGTGGTCGGCGTGCAGGATGAACAGCACGTCGAGGGCCTTGGACAGCCGCTCGTCCGGCTCGTACTTGATCTCCGACATCTTGTAGAGCATCCCGAGGAAGTTCCCCGGGTAGTCCAGCTCGTTGTCCGGATAGTTGTACGGCATGCCCTTGTTGTGCCGGTAGGCGAACGCGGCGAGCGTCGGCATCTTCGCGATCAGCCGGATCACGTGGGAGTACCGGATCTCCGGGTCCTTCACCGCGGGCGCGTCGGGGTAGAAGGTCGAGAGCGCGCCGACCGAGGCCAGCAGCATGCCCATCGGGTGCGCGTCGTAGCGGAAGCCCTCGACGAACGTCTTGATGTTCTCGTGCACGAACGTGTGCATCGTGATCTGGTGGATCCACTCGTCGAGCTGCTTCTGCGTCGGCAGCTCGCCGTGGACCAGGAGGTACGCGACCTCCAGGTAGGACGACTTCTCGCACAGCTGCTCGATCGGGTAGCCGCGGTACTCCAGGATGCCGTTGGCGCCGTCGATGTAGCCGATCGCCGACCGCGTCGACGCCGTGTTCAGGAACGCCGGGTCGTACGACATCAACCCGAAGTCGTCGTCGGACACCTTGATGTCGCGCAGCGCCATCGCACGGATGGTGCCGTCCTCGACGGGCACCTCGTAGGTCTTGCCGGTGCGGTTGTCGGTGATCGAGAGCGTGTCGGACGCGGTCGCGACGCCGCCTCCGTTCGTGCTCTGCTCCTCGGTTCCCATGGGTTCTCCCTCGTGCTCTAAAGCCGGTTCGCTCGTGGTACCCCGATTATCGCGGGTTCCCACGGCTCGCCGGGCCGCGAGGGCCTACGAGGAGATGACGGCGGTCGCCATGGCGGCCGCCACGAGCAGCGCCGCCAGGGCCATCACGGCGCGCGACGCGCCCTTGGTGCGCGGGAAGTCGTGCTGGGTGATGCCGAGCGCGGAGACCAGGACCGCGAACAGGGCGAGCGCCCCGCCGGCGATGTAGAACGGCGTCTTGGAGGGCTCGGCGCCCTCCTCGGCCACGGATGCGAAGGTGACGAGCGCGGCGTGCAGCATGGGCGCGGACCCTACCGGACCGCGCCGGCGCCTAGCGCGAGGAGATGCGCCCGCGGGCGACGACGTTGCGCACCCGCGGCGGGGCGACCGGCGCCGGATCGCCGTGGGGGCCGCGGCGCGGCGTGCGCGGGAGCGGCTTGCGCGGGTGCGGGCGCTTGGTGCCGCCGTCGTCGCTCGGCGGGTTCTCGGCCGTCTCCGGCTCCTGGTGGATCGCCCACCAGACCAGCCAGCAGAGCGCCAGGAGCGGGATCTTCAGCCCGATGAAGAGATAGAGCATCGTCCAGCCCACTGCGGTCGAGACTACCCCGGAAACGGCGATGCGCAAATCCGTGTTGGCGCCGTCTGACCGTTTTGATCCGCCGCGGGGGCCGGCGCGAAGGAACGGGCGTGCGCCGCGCCGTCCCTCTCCTCGCCCTCGCCCTCGCTCCCGCCTTCGTCGCGGTCAGCGCCCAGCCGGCCGCCGCGCGCACCGCGCGGGTGGTCATCGAGGACATCGACTTCACGCCGGGGACCGTGCGGATCCACCGCGGCGACCGCGTGCGCTGGGTGTGGCGCGACGGCATCACGCCGCACGACGTCACGTCCCGCGGCCGCCACCGCTTCCGCTCCTCCCGGACCAAGTCCTCCGGCAGCCACCGGGTGCGCTTCCGGCACCGCGGGACGTACCGATACGTCTGCACGATCCATCTCGGGATGGACGGAAAGGTCGTCGTCCGGTGATCCGGACCGGGAGACGCCGCGTAAGCCGCTCGCGACGGTTCGAATCGACCCCAGGAGGTCACCTGCATGTCCGAGTTCCCCACGCTTGAAGTCGTCGACCGCGACGGCGCGATCCGCGAGGCCGCCGAGGCCGCCGGCATCGACCGCCGCAATTTCCTCCGCACGGGCGCCATCGCCGGCGGCGGGATCGTGGCGGGCAGCGCCTTCTTCGGTCTGCTCGACGCCGCCGAGGCGAAGATCTCCACCAAGCGCCCCTCCAAGAAGAACGACATCAAGATCCTCAACTACGCGCTGACGCTCGAGTTCCTCGAGGCGGCGTTCTACGAGCAGGCCGTCCGCAACCAGGTCGCGCAGTCGGACCCGGTCGTGGCGAAGTTCGCCGCGGTCGTCGCGGCCCACGAGGCCCAGCACGTCAAGTTCCTCAAGAAGGCGCTCGGCTCCAAGGCCGTCGACGAGCCCACGTTCGACTTCGGCGACACGGTCACCGATCTGGCGAAGTTCAAGGCGACCGCCCAGGTCCTCGAGGACACCGGTGTCTCGGCCTACGCCGGCCAGGGCCCGAACATCAAGCAGCGCCCGGTCGTCCAGGCGGCCCTCTCGATCCACTCGGTCGAGGCGCGCCACGCGGCGTGGATCCGCTTCCTGAACTACGGCGGGACGGGCACCGACGCCAACCTCCCGGCCCCGGCCGACTTCGACAAGGCCCTCTCGGAGAAGAAGGTCCTCAAGGCCGTCACCGGCACCGGCTTCATCAAGGGCTAGTCGCACCGCCCTCACCGGCTGGATCGACGAGCGGCCCCGCGAGGGGCCGCTCGGTCGTTCTGGGCTAGCGCAGCGCGGCCGGCGCGTCGTCGAAGCGGGTGATCGCGCCCAGCGTGGCGACGCGCTCGCCGATCTCACCGGCCGTGAGCGTGCGGACCCGCTCCGTGCCGAACGCCTCGACGTTGAAGGACGCCAGCGCGGTCCCGTGGGCCATCGCGCGGCGCAGCAGGTCGTCGCCCAGCTCGCCGCTCTCGGGCAGGCTCGCGGCGATCGCGCCCACGAAGCCGCCGGCGAAGGTGTCGCCGGCGCCGGTCGGGTCGACCACGTCGGGCGTCGGGTAGGCCGGCAGCGCGAAGAAGCCGTCGCGCGTGAACATCGCGGCGCCGTACTCGCCCTGCTTGGCGATCACCACCCGCGGCCCGAGGTCGAGCACCGCGCGCGCCGCACGCACGAGGTTGGGCTCGTCGGTGAGCGCCTTGATCTCGCCGTCGTTGACGATCACGCAGTCGACCAGCCCGATGGTCTTGATCAGCGACTCGTGCGCGATGTCGATCCACAGGTCCATGGAGTCGAGCGCCGTGAAGCGGGCGCGGTCGCACTGCTCGCGCACCTGGCGCTGCAGGTCCGGCTGGATGTTGGCCAGGAAGAGCACGTCCGCGGCGCGCGAGGCGTCCGAGAGCTTGGGCGAGAACGTCTCGAAGACGTTGAGCTCGGTGACGAGCGTGTGGCGGATGTTGAGGTCGCGCTCGTAGCGGCCCGACCAGAAGAAGGTCTTGCCGCCGGGGACGCGCTCGATGTCGTCGGTGATGACGCCGCGCTCGTGGAGCACCGCGTACTCCTCGTCGCCGAAGTCGTCGCCCACCGGCCCGACGACGCGGGTGTCGGTGAAGAAGGAGGACGCGATCGAGAAGTGGACGGCCGAGCCGCCGAGCATCCGCGGGCGGGAGCCCGCCTGGGTCTCGACGGCGTCGAAGGCGATGGAGCCGACGACGGTCAGTGACATGGTGGTTTCTCCGGTTCGGGTGGACCGGGCAGGCTAGACGCGCAGGCGCGCGGCCACCCGGTTGACGCGGGCGACGTCGAAGCCCTCGACCTCCGCGAGGCCGTGCACGGTGTGGAACGGGCCGTTCGCCTCGCGGTGCGCGATCACGCGCGCGGCGGCGCCGCGGCCGATGCCCGGGAGCATCGCCAGCTGGTCGACCGTCGCGGCGTTGAGGTCGAGCGCGTCGGGGGCCGGCGGCTTCGGGCGGGGCGCGGAGGCCGGCGTCGGCGTCGCGCCCGCCTCGGTCGTCGGGCGGTTCGAGGACCACAGCGAGCCGCCGCCCTCGCGCCGCCGCGGCGGGACGGGCGCCGGGACCGGGCGCGGGGTGGGCTCGGATGCCGGGCCCGGCGCGGGCCGCTCGCGGGGCTTGCGCTCGGGCACGCGCAGGAGGCGCG
>DASVQH010000511.1:0-6806 GCA_036389195.1 Solirubrobacteraceae bacterium | reverse complement strand
GGCCCGCGCGGGGCGGCGCCGCCGCGGCGGTGCACGAGCTCGGCGAGGCCGTCGTCGCCGCGTCGGGGCAGGGGCCGCTCGCCGCCGCCGCCGCCACCCTCGACGCGCCGGAGATCGCCTCCAACGCCGCGATCGTGCTGTTCGGCGGCATCGAGACGTCCGAGGGCATGATCGCCAGCGCGCTCGTCCACCTCCTGAGCGACCCGGACGCGCTCGCCTGGGTGCTCGAGGACCCGGCGGCGCGCCTGGCCGGCGCGGTCGAGGAGTCGCTGCGCCTGGAGCCGGCCGCCGCGGTGGTCGATCGCTACGCCACGCGCGACGTCGCGCTGGGCGACGCCCGCATCGCCGCCGGCGACCTCGTCCGCATCTCGATCACCGCCGCCAACCGCGATCCGGCGGCGTTCCCCGACCCCGACCGGTTCGACCCGGCCCGCCCCGACGCCCGCCGCCACCTGGCGTTCGCGTCAGGCCCGCACGTCTGCATCGGGATGCACCTCGCCCGGCTCGAAGCCGACCGCGCGCTGCGCGCGGTGCTCGCGCTGCCGGGGCTGCGCCTCGATCCCGACCGCCCGGCCCCGCAGATGCGGGGGCTCGTGTTCCGCAAGCCCGACGCGGTCCATGCGGTGTGGGACGCCGGCTAGGCAGTTCGGCGCGGCGTCGTGGTGCGTCGCCGCGCGGAACTACGTCATTGATGGGTGAGTAGTCGGCTGACGGCGGGCGCGGGCGCAGGACCGGAAAGCGGCGGTGGTGAACGTGGATCGCCGGTCGCCCACACAAGGAGCCATCCACGTTGACCACCCCAGTGGTGGTCAAGGTGGATGACGAGAGGCGGTAGGCGCTCACTATCCACGTTGTCCCCGCCAAAAGGGTGGACGAACGGATCCGCGCGGGCGAGTGGATCCACGTCGAGGTCGTATAGCGGCACAAACGTGGCAACACCGCCCGAAAGGCCGCGCAAAATCCACGTTCACGCCCCTCTCACCGCGACTCTCGCAAGCCGTTACCCCATCCCTGCGTCCCACGAGAGACACGCGAAAAGAACCCTTCCCCCATCGATGCCCGAAGTCCCGCTGAAGACGCGCGGCACAGAAGGGGCGCGCCCCGGATGGCTATCTCGTCTACGGCGCGCCGGTCGTGGGCACGGCGCCCGGCGGCGCGGAGCGGTCGTCGTCGTCGCCCGGCCCGGACTCGGAGGGCGACTGCTCCGCGCCGTCGCGCTCTCGGGCCTCGCGCTCGTGCTCGCGCATCTCGCGCTCCTTGTCGGCCACGTCGTCCGCCATGGGTGCCCCCGATCGGTCGTGTTGCCGCCTTGGATACCCGTTCAGCGCGCCGGCGAGTACATGCGCGCGCGGTAGTCGGCGAGCATCCGCGCGGCGGTGAACTGCGGGGCGATCGAGCGGATCGACGCCTTGACCAGCGCCGCCCAGGCGCGCGGCGGGCCGTCGCCCTCGCGGGCGTAGAAGATCGGGACGACCTCCACCTCCAGCAGCCGGTACAGCTCGGCCGCGTGGCGGTAGTCCTGCGCCTCGTGGTCCGGGTCGGTCTCCCCGGACAGCGCCCAGCCGTTGGGGTGGTCGGGGTCGTAGGCCTCGGGCCACCAGCCGTCGAGCACCGAGAGCTGCAGGCCCCCGTTGACCGCGTTCTTCATCCCGCTGGTGCCCGACGCCTCCATCGGCGGCCGCGGCACGTTGACCCAGACGTCGCAGCCGCGGACCAGCCGCGCCGCCATGTCGAGGTCGTAGTCGTGCAGGAAGACGATCTTGGAGCCGGCCAGCGGGGCGAAGCCGCGGGTCGAGAAGAGCCCCTGGACGAGCGCCTTGCCGGCGTCGTCGCGGGGATGGGCCTTGCCGGCCAGCAGGAGCTGGATCGGCCGGTCGCCGCCGAACAGCCGCAGCGCGCGCTCGAAGTCCTTGGCCAGCAGGTTGAGGCGCTTGTAGGTGGCGATCCGGCGCGCGAAGCCGATCGTCAGCACGTCGGGGTCGAAGGCGTTGGCGGCCGCCTCGACGTAGTCGCGGGCCTCGCCGCGCTGCAGCCGGTCGGCGGTGCTGCGGTCGCGGACGTACTCCACGAGCGCCGCCCGCTGCTCGTTGCGCGCCGCCCACAGCTCCTCGTCGGGGATCGCGTCGATCCCTTCCCAGGTCCTCGGGTCGGCCGCGCGCTCGGCCCAGTCCTCGCCGAGGTGGCGGTCGAACAGCGCGCCCATGGCCGGGCCGACCCAGGTGGGCAGGTGGACGCCGTTGGTGACGTGGCCGATCGGCACGTCCTCGACCGGGCGGTCCTCCCACAGCGCGTGCCACATCTCGCGCGCGACCTCGCCGTGGCGCTTGGCCACGCCGTTGGCCGCGCGGCTGGAGCGCAGCGCGAACTGGGTGACGCCGAACGGCTCGGTGGTGTCGTAGTAGTGCGTGCGGCCGAGCTCGACGATGCGCCACGGGTCCACGCCGCACTCCTCGGCGTAGCGCCCCAGCGCGTCGACGACCTGCTCGCCGGGGTAGACGTCGTTGCCCGCCGGGACCGGCGTGTGCGTCGTGAAGACGGTGCCGTCGCGCGCGATCTGGACAGCGGCGTCGAGGTTGCCGGCATCGGCCAGCCGCGGCCGGGCGCGCTCGAGCGTCGCGAACGCCGCGTGCCCCTCGTTGAGGTGGACGACGTCGGGGTCGTGGCCCATGGCGGTGAGCGCGCGCACCCCGCCGATCCCCAGCATCACGTACTGGGCCAGGCGCGTGACCGGGTCGCCGACGTAGAGCTGCGAGCTGATCCAGCGCGCCAGCCGGCTGTTCTCCGGGCGGTCCGCGTCGAGCAGGAAGAGGGGGACGCGCCCCACCTGCAGCCGCCAGATCTGCGCGACGACGTCCTCGCCGTGGATCGGCACGGTGACGGTGAGCGGGCGGCCCTCGCCGTCGGTGACCAGCGCGGCGGGCGAGATGTCGGGGTCGGTCGGGACCCAGTACTCGTGCTGCCAGCCGCTCGCGTCCAGGCGCTGGCGGAAGTAGCCGAGGTGGTACATCAGCCCGACTGCGACCAGCGGCAGGGCGCGGTCGGAGGACTCCTTGAGGTGGTCGCCGGCCAGCGCGCCCAGGCCGCCCGAGTAGATCGGCATCGAGCGGTGGACGCCGAACTCCGCGCAGAAGTAGGCGATCGACGGGCCGCCCGAATCGGGCCGCTCGGTCTCGGCCTGCAGGACCGCACGGATGCGCTCGGCCTCCGCGAGCAGCCTGGCGTCGCCGGCGGCGCGCTCCAGCGCCGCGGTCGAGACCTCCTGCAGCATCCGCACCGGGTTGTGGCCCGAGATGCGCCAGCGGTGCGGCGCGACGGACTCGAACAGCTCGCCGCCGCCGGGCACCCACGACCAGCCGAGGTTGTAGGCGATCTCGGCCAGCGGCGCGAGCGGCGCGGGGATCCGCGCCGCGAGGGCGGCGGCCGCGCGCGCCAGGTCGTCTCTGCCGGCCTCCACGGCGGCGATCATGCCAAACGCGCCACGGCCGTGCCCCTCCCGCGCTCAGGTGAGCTTGTCGACGGTCTCCTTGACCTTGCCGAGCACGCCGTCGCCGCCCGGCTCGCGCGTGGCCTCGATGCCGCCGTGGACGCTGCTGGGCGCCGGCATCAGCTCCGGCTCCTGCCCGAGCGCGGGCGCCGGGTCGGCGAACGAGAACTGGCCCTGGCCGTCGAGCGACGGGCCGGACAGCCAGCGCGCCGACGGGTCCATCCGCTCGTCGGCGTGGCCGAAGAACTGGTACGCGTACTGCGCGTGCTCCGGCGTGTCGGGGACGTCGTTGGGGGCGACCGCGTGCGTGTCGCCGATGTCCTCGATCGCGGCCATCCACTGCTGCTGGTGCATGGTGTCGCGGGCGATCAGGAACGACAGCATGTCCTTCATGCCCGGGTCGTCGGTCAGCTCGCGCAGGCGCGCGGCGAGCGTGCGGCCGATCGACTCCGCCGCCACGTTGGCCCGCATGTCGGCCAGCAGGTTGCCGCCCACGTCGACGCAGTTGGCGTTGAACGGCACGCCGTTGGCGTCCGAGGGCATCGCGGAGAGCCCGGCGCTGAGGAAGTGGCGCGGCTCGATCCCACCCATGCGCGCGGCGACGAGCGGGTTGGTGACCACGTCGTCGACCTTCTCGGACGGCTGGCCGTCGAGGTTCATGGCCACCGCCGTGGCCAGCAGCTCGACGTGGCCGATCTCCTCGGTCCCGGTGTGGATCAGCATGTCGCGGTACTTCTTGGGGCCGCGATAGCCCCAGCCCTGGAAGAGGTACTGCGTCATCACGCGCAGCTCGCCCTCGGGCCCGCCGATCGCCTGCTGGAGCATGCGGGCGAACACGGGGTTCGGCTTGTCGACGCGGACGGTGTAGGCGAGCTCCTTGTGGTGATGGAACATGGGCTGGGGCCTCCTTGGCGGTCGGGGATCACCGCGCCTACCCAGGTCGCGCGTCGAACATCGTCCATCCGTCCACATCCGTGGACGCGTCCCGCTCACACCGTTTTACTGGTCTGCAATGAACGGTGGCCTCGCCCCGCGGATCAGGGCGGGGCGCGTCGCGTCCCTGGCCGTTCTCGCGCTCCTCACGCTCTCCGCGCCCGCCGGCGCGGCCCCCCGCGACCCACGGCCGGGCTTCGCGCCGCTGGCCCACGACCTGCTGGCCACGCCCGCAGGCCACGCGCCGGCGGCGGCCCGGGCGCCCCGCGCGCCGAGGCTGCGCGCGCGCCCCAAGCCGGCGGCGAGCGCGCACGCCGCGCCGGGCCGGGTCCTCGTCCGCTTCCGCCGGGACGCCACGGCCGCGGCCCGCCAGGACGCGCTCGCCGGCGCCTCGGCGAGCGCGGGGACGGCCGTTCACGGGACCGGCTTCGTCCGCGTGCGGACCGCCGACACCTCCGCCCGCGCCGCGGCCCGCGAGCTCGACGCCGAGCCCGCGGTGGCCGACGTGGTGCTCGACTACGAGCGCCGCGCGGCAGCGGCCCCGAACGACCCGCAGTTCGTCAAGGGCCTGCAGGACGACCTCAGGACGTTGCGGCTTCCCGCCGCGTGGGACCGCGCGAAGGCGACCAAGGACGACGTCGTCGCGGTGCTCGACACCGGTGTCGACCTCGACCACCCCGACCTCGCGCCGCAGCTGGTGGCCGGCCGCGACGTCGTCAACCGCGACGACCGCGCCGACGACGACAACGGCCACGGGACCGCGGTGGCGGGGATCGCCGCCGCCCGCGCCGGCGACGCCGTGGGCATGGCCGGCGTGGCCTGGGGCGCCGGCGTCATGCCGGTCAAGGTGCTCGACGGCGACGGCCTCGGCTGGGACTCCGACATCGCCGAGGGCATCGCCTGGGCAGCCGACCACGGCGCCGACGTGATCACGGTCGCGCTGGCCGCGCCGGGACGGACCCCGCTCTACGACGACGCGGTCGCCTACGCCCGCGCCCACGGCGCCCTGGTGGTGGCAGCCGCCGGCAACAGCCCGGCTTCCGGCCAAGCCGAGTGGCCGGCCGCCGCGCCCGCGGCCCTGGCCGTGAGCGCGACCGACTGGTCGGGCGACTTCGCGGCGGTCAGCAGCTTCGGCGACTTCGTCGACATCGCTGCCCCGGGCATGCGCATGACGACGGCGTGGCGCGCACCCCGCGGCGCGGGCGAGTGGCGGGCGCTGCAGGAAGGCACCTCCTACGCCGCCGCCTTCGTGGCCGGCGCGGCGCTGCTCGTGCGCGCCCAGAACCCGGCGTGGACGCCGGCGCACATCGAGGCGCGCCTGCAGTCGACCAGCCAGGACGCCGGCCCGCCCGGGACCGACCCGTACTACGGCCGCGGCGTGGTCGACCCGCTGGCCGCGCTCGGCGGCACCCGGCGCGCCGCCGTCACGACGGCGCCCGACGGCGACTCCACCATGGCGACCGCACGACTGATCGAGCAGGGCGCGTACGACGGCTGGCTCGTGGGCGAGGGCGACGCCGACTGGTACGCCATCGACATGCCGGAGGCGGGCTCGCTGATGGCCTCGGTGTGGACGGACGACTGGGACTACTACGACGGCCGCCGGCTCGACGCGGTGCTCGACTTCTACGACGCCGCGGGCCGCCCGATCGCGCACTTCGACGAGTACGGCGTCGACGACGGCGAGCAGGACGTGTGGGCGGACATGCCGGCCGGACGCAACTACGTGCGCGTCTCGAACCACGCGGGCTCGCGGGTGTCGAGCCGCTACGGCGTGTGGATCGGCGACTCGACGGGCGTGACGCCGCTGCCGCCCTTCTACGACGGCGTGTACGCCGGCCCCGAGCGGCCGGCGGCCTCGACCGCGATCGGCGATGTGACGGGCGACGGCCGGCCCGACGTGCTGGCCACGCACGTCGACGCCTCCGGCGCGGACGACCACGCGCAGCTCTCGGTGGTCGAGGTCGACGCCGACGGCCGCCTGGGCGCGGTGCGCTCCTACGACGCCGGCGCCCGCCCGCAGACCGTGCCCGGCGACGGCAGCACGACCTCGTCCGACGACATGGACGTGACGGTCGGCGACCTCGACGGCGACGGCACGGGCGACGCCGCCGTGGCGGTGGGTCGCTGGATCGGCGTCCTGCGCGGCGGCACGACCGGCCTCGGCGCGGTTGCGCCCGTCCCCGGCAGCCGCGGCGCGCACCAGGTCGAGATCGCCGACCTCGACCGCGACGGGCGCCGCGACCTCGTCGGCCGGCTCGACGGCCGGCGCGCCGACGGGACGCCGGTGGCCGGCCTGGTCGCCTACATGCAGACGGCCGGCGGCGCGTTCGAGCGCACGCCGATCGTCAACGGGAACTTCACCGACGTCGCCGTCGGCGACGTCGAC
>DASVQH010000510.1:0-4567 GCA_036389195.1 Solirubrobacteraceae bacterium | reverse complement strand
GGGGACCTCGGGCGGCGGCGACGACTCCTCCGGCAGCGGCACCTCGGGCTCCGGCACCTCCGGCGGCGGCGACGACTCCTCCGGCAGCGGCACCTCGGGCTCCGGCACCTCGGGCGGCGGCGACGACTCCTCCGGCAGCGGCACCTCGGGTTCCGGCACCTCGGGCGGCGGCGACTCCTCCGGCTCCGGCACCTCGGGCGGCGGCGACGACTCCTCCGGCAGCGGCACCTCCGGCTCCTCGGGCTCCTCGGACTCGGACGACGACTGACGCGGCGCGCGTCAGAGCTCGCGCACGTCGGCGCCCTGCGGCTCGAACGGGACGTGGACGACGTCCGCCCACCCTTCGGCCAGCGACCGCAGCCGCGCGAGCACCGCGCCGGTCGCCTCGTAGTGGGTCCACACGAGGACGGTCGGGCCGGCGCCGGAGATCGTCGCGCCGAGCGCGCCGAGCTCGGGCGCCCGCTCGACCAGGTCGGCCGAGCGCGGGTACAGCGACGCGCGCCGCGGCTGGTGCAGCTTGTCGCGCAGCCCGCGCGCGACCAGGTCGAGCTCGCCGCGGGCGAGGCCGAGCGTCAGCAGCGCCGCGTGGGCGACGTTGAACACCGCCTCCCCCATCGGCACCTGCGGCGGCAGCGCCGCGCGCGCCTGCGACGTCCGCACGGCGTGGTGCGGGATCACCAGCACCCCCTCCAGCCCGGCCGGGCCCTCGAAGCGCGTCGCCCGGCCGTCGGCGCAGATGACGAACCCGCCCAGGAGCGCCGCGGCGACGTTGTCGGGGTGGCCCTCCAGCGCGCTGGCGATCGCGAGCACGTCGGCGTCGAGCTCGAACAGCGAGTCGGCGGCGACCAGGCCGGCGACGTACGCGGCCGCGCTCGTCCCGAGCCCGCCCGACAGCGGGACGTTCGAGCGGATGCGGAACGTGAAGTCGTCCGGCGGATGCAGGCGCGCGAACCCGCGGACGCACAGGTTGCGGCGGTCGCGGGCGATCCGCAGGTCCGTCTCGACGGCGAAGCGGCCCGTCTCCTCGACCTCGACCTCGACGTGCAGGGCGAGCGCGGCCGCCAGCGCGTCGAACCCCGGCCCCAGGTTGGCCGACGAGGCGGGGACGCGGACGAGCCGGCGCCGCCTCATCCCAGCACGGCGCGCTCGACGTCCTGCATCGACGGCTCGCACGGGATCACCGAGCCGGCGTGGCCGAGCGCGGTCTGCGGGTCCTTCAGGCCGTGCCCGGTGAGCACGCAGGCGACCCGCTCGGCGCCGTCGGCGCCGTAGCGCAGCAGGCCGGCGACCCCCGACGCGGAGGCGGGCTCGCAGAACACGCCCTCGGCGGCGGCGAGGAAGCGGTAGGCGTCGAGGATCTCCTCGTCCGTGACCGCCCGGATCGCCCCGCTGGACGCCGTCATGGCCCCCATCGCCTCCTCCCAGCGCGCGGGGTTGCCGATGCGGATCGCGCTGGCCACCGTCTCCGGGTGCTCCACCGGCGCGCCGTAGACCAGCGGCGCAGAGCCCTCGGCCTGGAAGCCGAGCATCCGCGGGGCCAGCCCGAGCTCCACGAAGCCCTTCCAGTACGCGGTCACGTTGCCGGCGTTGCCGACCGGGATGCAGAGCGCGTCGAGGTCGCCGCCCAGCTCCTCGGCGATCTCGAAGGACGCGGTCTTCTGGCCCTCCAGGCGGAACTGGTTGACCGAGTTGACCAGCGCGATCGGGTGGCGCTGCACCAGCTCGCGCACGAGCTTGAGCGCCTGGTCGAAGTTGCCGCGCAGCGCGATGACCCGCGCGCCGTGCATCAGCGCCTGCGCGAGCTTGCCGGTGGCGATCTTCCCCTCGGGGACGATGACCGCGCCGCGCAGGCCGCCGCGCGCGGCGTAGGCGGCGGCGCTGGCCGCGGTGTTGCCGGTCGAGGCGCAGATCACCGCCTCGGCGCCCTCGCGCACCGCCGCCGAGACGGCGCAGGTCATCCCGCGGTCCTTGAACGAGCCGGTCGGGTTCGCGCCCTCGATCTTCAGCCACACGTCCGCGCCGACGCGCTCGGACAGCCGCGGCGCGTGAACGAGCGGCGTCGAGCCCTCCTGCAGCGAGACGATCGGATCGTCGTCCGCGAACGGCAGCCGGTCGCGCCAGCGCTCGATCAACCCGACGCGGGCCACCTAGACGAACTCCTCGTCGATCACGCGGATGGCCCGCGGCGGGGAGCGCATGAAGTCGAGCTGGCCGATCAGCCGCACGGCGGCGAAGAAGCGCGACTCGGGCAGCGGGTGCACGACCATCACCAGGCGGGCGTTCTCCCCCAGCCCCTGCTGGACGACCGAGCGCACCGAGGCGCCCTGCATCCCGAGGATCTCCGCGACCTGGGCGAGCACGCCGGGGCGGTCGGCGACTTCCAGGTGCAGGTAGAACGAGGAGACCACGTCCTCGACGATCGGCAGGTCCTCGTGGGTCTCGGGCGTCGAGGCGGGCGGGATCATCGCGCTGATCACGTCGCCCAGCACCGCCGAGGCGGTCTGCGGCCCGCCCGCGCCGGGGCCGGACATGGTGATCTCGGTGATCGCGCTCGACTCGACGGTGACCGCGTTGAACGGCCCGCTGACCGACGCCAGCGGATGGCCCGCATAGAGGAACGCCGGGTGGACGCGCACGGAGATCCCGCCGTCCACGCGCTCGGCCGTCCCGATCAGCTTCAGCCCCAGCCCGAGGTCGCGGGCGTAGGCCATGTCGTCGGCGGTGATCTGCTCGATGCCCTCGTAGGGGACCTGGTCGAGGTGCACGGGCGTCGAGAAGGCCAGCCGGGCGAGGATCGCCATCTTGGCGGCGGCGTCGCGACCGGAGACGTCGTCGGCCGGGTCCGCTTCCGCGTAGCCCAGCGCCTGCGCCTGCTTGAGCACCTCGGCGTAGGGCGCGCCGGTGCGGGCCATCTCGGAGAGGATGAAGTTCGTCGTGCCGTTGACGATGCCGTGGATGCGCTCGACGTGCGCGGCGGCGAGCGACTCCTGCAGCACGCGGATGACCGGCACGACACCGGCGACCGCCCCCTCGAAGCGCAGCTGGACGCCGTGCTCGCGGGCCGTGGCCCACAGCTCCTCGCCGTGGTGGGCCAGCAGCTGCTTGTTGGCGGTGACGACGTGGCGTCCGGCGCGCATGGCGGCCAGCACGTGCTCGCGCGCCGGCTCCAGGCCGCCCATCAGCTCGACGATCAGGTCCGAGCCGTCGAGGATCTCCCGGAAGTCGCCGCGCGAGCGGGTCAGCACGCCGGAGATCTCCGGGCGCGCCCCGGTCGTGGCGGCGATCGCGTCCGCGCGCTCGGGCAGCAGCCGCGCGAAGGCCGCGCCGACGGTCCCGTGGCCGAGCAGGCCGACCCTAAACGTCGCGGGCATGGAGGTCCTCCACCGTCTCGCGCCGCACGACGACCCGGGCGCTTCCGCCCGAGCAGAAGATCACCGGCGGGCGCGGGACGCCGTTGTAGTTGTTGGCCATCGCGTGCCCGTAGGCGCCGGTGACCGGGGTCGCGATCACGTCGCCGGGGCGCGGGCCGTCGAGGCGCACGTCGCGGGCGATGACGTCGCCGGACTCGCAGTGCTTGCCCGCCAGGTGGCAGCGCTCCTCGCCGCCGACGCGGTCGGCCACGTCGGCCTCGTACGGCGCGCCGTAGAGCATCGGGCGCAGGTTGTCGGACATCCCGCCGTCGACGCCGACCCACGTCGAGACGTTCCGCTTGACCGACTCGACCGTGTAGAGCGTCACCCCGGCGGAGGCGACGAGCGCCCGGCCCGGCTCGATGGCCAGCGCCTTGCCGCGCGCGCCGAGGTGCTCGTGCGCGGCCGCCACCATCTCGCCGACCTGGGCGTCGAGGTCGAGCGGGCGGTCCGCTCCCGTGTAGGCGACGCCGAAGCCGCCGCCCAGGTCGTAGGCGGGGAAGTCGCCCAGCGGCGCCAGCGCCGCGATCGCCTCGCGGTACGGGACCGGGTCGAACAGCTGGGAGCCGATGTGCAGGTGCAGTCCGGCGAGGTCGAGGCCGGGGATGGACCGGGCGCGGTCGATCGCGTCAGGGGCGTCGGCGACGCCGAACCCGAACTTCGAGTCCGCCTGGCCGGTGGCCACCGCGGCGTGCGTGTCGGTCTCGACGCCGGGGGTGATCCGCAGCATCACGCGCTGCGCGTCGCCCGGCGCGAGCAGCTGGGCGAGGCGGTCGAGCTCGTCGAGGTTGTCCGCGACGATCGTCGTCCCGCGGGCGGCCCGCAGCTCGGCCAGCGACTTCGCGTTGCCGTGGACGACGATCGCGTGGTCGGCGTAGCCGGCGCGGCGCGCCAGGTGCAGCTCGCCCAGCGACGCCACGTCGGCGCCCAGGCCCTCCTCGCGGAACAGCGCCAGCACCGCCGTCGCCGGGAAGGCCTTGGAGGCGAAGTAGACGGTGGCCGGTCCGTCGTGATGGCGCTCCAGCGCGCCGCGCAGCTCGCGGGCGCGCGCCCGCAGGTCGTCCTCGGCGATCACGTAGGCCGGCGTCCCGAACTCGCGCGCCAGCTCGACGGCGTCGCAGCCCCCGATCGAGAGCCGGCCGCCCTCGACGGCGGCG
>DASVQH010000509.1:0-8356 GCA_036389195.1 Solirubrobacteraceae bacterium | reverse complement strand
CCGCCCGCACCCACACAGCGTCGCGCCGGCGAGGCGACGGGCGGCAGGCCAGCGCTGAGTGTACGAAGGCGCTGCGCTCGGCGATCTGCGCTCAAGTTCTCGTGCCGCGCGCCGAAGAGTCAGGGGGAACATCGAGCTCACCGGCTGGACTGCCATGCAGAGGCCCCGGGCTCCCGACCAGAGGACCTGCATTGCTGGAAGGACTTCATTCCGCGGCCGCGGGCATGGCGGCGCAGCAGCAGCGCATCGCGCTGGTCTCCAACGACCTCGCGAACGTCTCCACGACCGGGTACAAGCACACCCGCGTCGGGTTCCGCGACCTGCTGTACCAGGAGCCGGGCCGCCCGGCGGTCCGCGGCGACGCGGCCCGCGTCGGCACCGGCGCGGCGGCGGTCGACGCCGGCCGCTCGATGGGCCAGGGCACGCTGCAGCAGACCGACTCGCCGCTCGACGTGGCGATCGTCGGCGAGGGGTTCCTGCGCGTCCAGCTCCCCGACGGCCGCGAGGCGCTCACCCGCGACGGCGCCCTGCGCCTCGACGCCAAGGGCCGCCTGACCACCCAGACCGGCGGGCTCGTCCAGCCGGTGATCCGCGTGCCCGACGGCGCCGCCCGCGACAAGCTGCAGATCGGCCCCGACGGCACCGTCACCGCCGACGGCCGCCGCCTCGGGCAGCTCGACCTCGTCACCGTCCGCTCGCCGCAGGGCCTGATGGCCGCCGGCGACAACGCCTTCGTGGCCACCGCCGCCTCCGGCCCGGTGGCGCGCGCGCCGCAGGCCAGCACGCTCCAGAGCGGCGCGCTGGAGGGCTCGAACGTCGACATGTCGACCGCGATGGTCGAGATGATCGACGCCCAGCGCTCCTACCAGCTCGCCTCCAAGGCGATCGAGACGGCCGATCAGATGATGGAGATCGCCAACGGGGTCAAGCGATGAGCGGGCTCGACGCCCTGCCGGCCATCCCGGCCTCGGCGATCCCCGCGGAGATCCGCAAGGGCTCGGCCGACGACCAGAAGGCCTACCGAGCCGCGCTCGGCTTCGAGCGCCTGATGCTGCAGAGCCTCGTCAAGGACATGACGAAGTCCGGCGGCCTGGACGACTCGCCCTACGCCGGCGCCATCGAGGACTCGATGGGCAGCGCCCTCGTGGCCGGCGGCGGCCTCGGGCTCGGCGAGCAGCTCTACCACGCGCTGCGCCCGGAGAACCTCAGGTGAGCCCCGTGGTGATCGAGGCCGAGCTGCTCGCGCACCTGGACCAGCAGGTGACGTCGGCGCGCCGGCTGCTCGCGCTCGTGCTCGAGCAGGGCACGGCCATCCGCGCCCGCGACGTCGACGGCGTCCTCGCCCGCCTCAACGACGTGCAGACCGAGATGGGCCGCCGCGGCAAGCTGGAGAGCGAGCGCACGGCGCTGCTGCAGCGCGCCGGCCAGGCGCTGGGCATCGCCGCCAGCCACGTCACGCTGGAGCGCCTCTGCCAGATCATCACCCCGGGCGGCGCCCGCGCCGCGGTCGAGCGCTCGGCCGAGCTGCGCGGCCTGCTGGCCGAGATCGCCCGCGAGCACGGCATCAACCGCGCCCTCATGCGCCAGGAGCTCGCCTTCCTCTCCCACCTGACCCGCCTGATCGGCCACGAGCCCGAGCCGGGCTACCGCCCGCCCGCGGCGCCCACCCGGCCGGCCGACGGCCCGCCGCCCGTCCGCTCCGTCGTCAACTACACGGCCTGACCTCATGCCGATCTCCTCCTTCTACGGCCTCCAGACCTCGCTGCGCGGCCTGCTCGCCCAGCAGCGGTCCATCGACATCACGGGCCACAACATCGCCAACGCCTCCACGCGCGGCTACTCGCGCCAGGAAGCGACGCTGACGGCGTCCGACGCGCTGTTCATCCCGGCCGGCGCGGTCCAGAACGGCGCCGGCGCGCACCTGGGCTCCGGCGTCGACGTCCAGTCCTACCGCCGCGTCCGCGACACCTTCCTCGACCTCCAGTTCCGCACCCAGTCGACGGCGCTCGGCGGCAACGCCGCGCGCTCCGAGGCGCTCGACCGCGCGGAGCTCGCGCTGGCCGAGCCCTCCGACGACGGCCTCGCCGCGCAGCTCGCCCAGTTCTGGAACGCGTGGTCGAACCTCGCCAACACGCCGGAGGCCAACCAGCCGGCGGCGCGCCAGGCGCTGCTGTCGCAGGCGCGGGCGCTCGGCGACGCGTTCGGCGCGATCGACGCGCAGTTCCAGACCGTCGGCACGCAGGCGCAGGAGGAGTACGACGCGACGATCGGCGGCGAGCTGAAGTCGATCGCCGCGGAGATCGCCGACCTCAACCTCTCGATCAAGAAGTTCGTCACCGCGGGCGACTCGCCCAACGACCTGCTCGACCGCCGCGACGCGCTGCTGGACCGCCTCTCCGAGCTCGGCCAGGTGTCGGTGTCCAACGGCGCCGAGGCCGGGTCGATCATCGTGAAGTTCGGGGCCGGCGGCGAGCCGCTCGTCAACGACGCGGGGGTCAACCCCGCCTGGACCGCCTCCTTCACCGACGGCAACGGGCGCCTCGGCGGGCTGCTGAAGATCGCCACCGAGACCATCCCGTCCTACCGCGCCTCGCTGAGCGGCGTCGCCGAGCAGCTGGCCGGGGCGGTCAACGCGATCCACCCGGGCTTCTTCGGCTTCACCGCCGGAACGGCGACCGGGGCGATGAAGCTCGAGCCGCTGCTGGCCGCCGGCGACATCCGCGCCGCCTCGGGCACCTCGCCCGGCGCCAACGACATCGCCCAGGCGGTCGCCGCGCTGCGCGGCGGCGCGGCCGACTCCGGCTACGAGGCCTTCGTCGCGCGGCTCGGCACCGAGACCCGCGAGGTCAAGCGCCAGGTCTCCAACGGCGAGGTCCTGACCCGCTCGGTCGACGACCGCCGCCAGAGCGTCTCCGGCGTCGCGATGGACGAGGAGATGTCCAACCTCGTCCGCTTCCAGCGCGCCTACCAGGCGTCGGCGCGCGCGATGTCGACGATGGACGAGATGCTCGACGTGCTCATCAACCGCACCGGGAGGGTTGGAATATGAGCGCCCGCATCACCACGATGATGGTGTCGCGCAACGTGCTGGCCGACATCAACTCGGCCGCCGCGCGGCTCGACCACACGCGCGCCAAGTCGTCCTCGGGCAAGGAGCTCACGCGCCCCTCGGACAACCCGTACGCCGTCGCCCGCGCGCTGCGGCTGCGCCAGACGCTGGAGGGCACCCACCAGCACCAGCGCAACGCGAGCGACGCGATCGGCTGGCAGGAGGCCACCGAGCAGGCGCTCTCGGAGATCACCGAAGCCGGCCAGAAGGCGCGCGACCTGATCGTGCAGGCCGGCAACGACACCGCGACGCCCGCGTCGCGCACCGCCATCGCCGCCGAGCTCAGCCAGATCATCCAGACGATCAAGGAGCACGGCAACGCCACGTACGCCGGGCGCTTCCTGTTCGGCGGGACCGAGACCCAGTCGCCGCCCTACCCGGCCGCCGACGCGACGGACGCCTACCGCGGCAACGACGGGCTGATCGCGCGCGAGATCGGGCCCAACGTCTCGCTGGCCGTCAACGTCACCGGCCCCGAGGTGCTCGGCACCGGCCAGACCGGGCTGCTCGGGGTCCTGCGCACCGCGGTCGCCCACCTGGCCGCCAGCGACGGCGCCGCGCTGCGCGACGTCGACGTCGCGGCGCTCGACGGGCAGCTGGACCGGCTCATGGGCGTCCGCGCCGACAACGGCGCGAAGTCCAACCGGATCGAGTCCGCGCTGTCGCGGCTCGCGCAGTTCGAGGAGTCGACGCTCTCGCAGCTCTCGGAGACCGAGGACGCGGACTTCGCGCAGGTGATGATCGACCTCAACTCCCAGCAGGCGGCCTACAACGCCGCGCTCAAGTCGGGGGCGAACATCGTGCAGTCATCACTCATGGACTTCTTGCGATGAGCCGAAAGGACCCTATGACCCACATCGAGAGCACGCGCTTCGGGACCATCGAGGTCCGGCCGGAGTCCGTGCTGGAATTCCCGAACGGCCTCATCGGCCTCGGCGGCTCCCGCTACGTCCTGGTCGCTCCCGAGGCGGACTCCGTCTTCCTCTGGCTGCACTCCGCCGACGATCCGTCGCTCGCCCTGCCGGTGACGCGCCCGTGGAACTTCTTCCCCGGCTACGAGGTCTCGCTGTCCGACGACGAGACCGCGCGCCTGAGCTTCCCCGCGGACGCCGACCCCGACGTCTGGGTCACGGTGCGCGCCGGCGAGGAGCTCGAGAGCTTCAGCGCGAACCTCAAGGCGCCGATCCTGGTCTGCGACGGCGTCGCCCACCAGGTCATCAACGAGGCGCCCGACGCGCCGGTCCGCGCCGCGCTGTTCAGCGCCGACGTGGCCCACGCCGTCGTCGCCTAGCCGCACCGCCACCGTTCCCGTCTCTTCGTAGGGCCGACTCCAAGGAGGAACCGCCCATGCTCATCGTCACCCGCCGCGCCGGCGAGAAGATCATGCTCGGCGACGACATCGTCGTCGAGGTGATGGAGATCGCCGGCAACACCGTCCGCATCGGCATCCAGGCGCCACGCTCGCTGCCGGTCTACCGCGAGGAGATCTGGGACGTCGTGCGCGACGAGAACCGCGCCGCCGCCCAGGCCGCCCCGGCCAGCCTTCCCGAGCCGGCCAAGCCCGCCGCGTAGCCCCGTGGCGGCAGGGGTAAGGCCACCCCATGCCCTTCCCCATCCCCTCCCGCAAGCGCGGCAAGCTCGAGACGGCCACCCGGGCCGCCAAGCGCGTCGCGCTGGCCCGCGCGGCCTATGCCCTGTGGCAGACCCGGCTCGCCCGCAAGCTCCCCGGCCGCAAGCCCAAGCCGTTCGTGACCCCGCTGCGCGCCGGCATCGTCGGCGGCGTCCTGGCCGGCCTCGCCGGGCTCATCCGCAGCCGTCGCGGCGGCGGCGGAGGCGGCGGCGGGAGCGCCGTCCCGGAGCCCACACCCCCGCCCGCGCCGTCCAACTACGACGCCCCCGGCCCGCCCGCCAACACCGCGACGCCGCTCCCCGCGACGCCCCCGAGCACGCCGGCGCCTGAGCTCGACCTCGCGCCCGAGCCGGCCGCCGGCATCGACGAGGAGGCCGAGGTCGCCGCGGCCGCCGCCGAGGCCGCCGCGATCGGCGGGACCGTCTCCGACTACGCGCCGTCGATCGTCGACGAGGAGCTCGACGAGGCCGAGCGCCCGCTCGCCGAGGCCGGCGAGGGCGTGTCGGAGGGCCAGGAGCAGGCCGAGGGCGACCTCGTCGAGCTCGCGACCTCGGACATCGGCCCAGGCACGGGCCAGTCGGGCGCCGAGGCGCTGATCGAGGAGACCATCGCCCAGCAGTCGACGCCCGCCTCCGGCGAGTCGGCGGACCTACCGAGCGCGCCTCCGGGGGACCGCTAGGGCTCAGGGAGTGATCCGGGTCCGGCCCTGCGCCGGACCCTGCGTATGCGCCTCGGCTTCGCCGTCAAGGTCCTCGGCGAGGGCGGCCTGCCTTCCCATGACGCCCGCAAGTGGCAGTCGGGGCCGCACCTGCGCTGGTCGATCGAGGCGGTCCACGGCGTGTTCGACTACCTCGACCGCGTGGACATCCGCATGTACCGGATGACCGCGGCGCTCGCGCCCTACGCGACGCACCCGGACATGCCGCAGTTCCACCACCAGGTCGCCGAGTGCGTCGACGAGCTCGGCGCGCTGGGCGAGCGCGCGCGCGAGCTCGGCATCCGCCTGTCGACGCATCCGGGCCAGTACATCGTCCTCAACTCCGAGGACCCGGCGATCCGCGACTCGGCCATCCGCGACCTCGAGCTGCAGGCCGAGCTGTTCGACGCCATGGGCATCGGCCCGGAGGGGATCGTCGTGCTGCACGTCGGCGGCATGGCGGGCGGCCACGAGGCGGCGATGGAGCGCTTCGAGCGGGGCTGGGAGATGCTCTCCGAGCGCGCCCGCTCGCGGGTGACGATCGAGAACGACGACCGCACCTTCGGCCTCTGCCACGTCCTCGAGCTGCACCGGCGCACCGGCGCCAAGGTGGTCTGGGACATCCTGCACCACCACTGCAACGACCCCGACGGGATCGCCGACCGCGAGGCGCTCGAGCGCGCCCTGGCCACCTGGCCGGAGGGCGTCAAGCCGAAGATCCACTACTCCACGCCGAAGACGGCGATGGAGGAGCGCAAGAAGAAGGTCGGGCGCCGGGTCGAGCGCAGCTGGGTCCTCCCCCAGCTGCGCGCCCACGCCGACATGATCGACCCGATCGGCTTCGAGCACTTCGTGCGCGAGACCGCGGCGGGCCTCGACTTCGACGTCATGCTGGAAGCGAAGGCGAAGGACCTCGCGGTCCTCCGCCTCCGCGAGCAGCTCGCCGCCCGGGGGATCGACCTCTAGCGAATGATCAGCTCGCTCGAGCCGTTGCCGGCGCCGGGCCCGCCGACCGGGTTCCCCGCCAGGTCGGTCACGGAGTCGTCGTCGACGAAGCGGAGCTTGGTCACGCTGCCCAGGCAGGAGAAGTAGAGGGGCCCCGCCACAGCGGGGTTCATCTCGAGGAGGTAGCTCTTTCCGTCGTTGTACGGGGTGACGCCCACGATGACGTCGGTGGGCCAGTGCCCTTCGCAGCCCCAGGCGAAGTCACCCGCATCGACGCCCGTGACCGGCTCCGAGAAGGACGCTCCGGCCGCCACGCCGGCGAGGAAATGCAAGGTCGCCACCGGCGGGCCGGGCTGCCCGACCTGGTTCGACGGAGCCGAGTAGTCGGTGGCCGGCCCTGCAGCGTTGAGGCCGAACACCGCGAGGCGCAGGCGCTTGTCGGCATCGGCGGCCACCGGCGTGTAGTCGCGGTCGTCCTCGGCGTCGGCGGTGTCGATGTTCGCGCAGTTCTTGCCGTCGGCGTCGCAGCGCTGCCAGTGGTAGCGCCAGCTCGTCGGCGCCGGGCTCCACGTGCCGCGATCGGCGGTCAGCTGCGTGCCGATTTCGGGGAAGCCGGCGATCGACGGCTTCGTCGTCGCGATCGGCGCGTCGACGATCGCGGTGCGCGCGGAGGCGCGGCGCACCGTACCGGAGCCGTTCACTGCGCTGACGACGACGCGCACGCGCCGACGGGAGTCCTCGGCGACCAGCGTGTAGTCCTCGTCGCCGTCCGCCGCGTCGGGGGAGTCGATGTCCGTGCAGACGCCGGCGATGCAGCGCTGCCAGCGGTACTTGTAGTCGGCAGCTGCCGGGCTCCACTCCCCCGGGTCCGCGGTCAGGATCTGCCCGGTGAGCGTCGTCCCCGAGACCGACGGCTCGACGGCGTTGACCGGCCGCCCGACCTTCGCGGTGGGGTACGAGAGCGCCGAGACGGCGCCGGCGACGTTCTCGGCGGTGACGCGGCTGCGGATGCGACGGCCGCGGTCGGCTTCGACGAGCGTGTAGGTCGAGGCGGCGGCGTTCTCGATGGCCTCGCAGGCGCCGCCCAGGTCGTTGCAGCGGAGCCACTCGTAGGCGTAGCCCTCGGTCGTGTCCGGGCTCCACTCGCCGTCGTCCGTGCTCAGCGTCTCGCCGACCTGGCGGATGCCGTCGACGATCGGGATCGCCGTGTTGCGCGGCCGGCCGACGGCCACCGTCGGGTAGGAGGTCGCGGACCGCCGGCCCTTGGCGTTGATCGCGGTGACCTTCACCCGGATCCGCTTGCCCGCCTCGTCATCGGTCAGCAGCAGGTGGTCCTCGTCGGCCCCGATGGTCGTGCAGCCGCTCAGGTCGACCTCGCAGCGCTGCCACTGGTACTCGTAGCTGCTTGCCGGCGGGTCCCACGTGCCGTGATCGGTGGTCAGCGTCTCGCCCGGCGCCTTGCGGCCGGAGACCTTCGGCAGGGTCTCGAGCTTCGGCGGGGAGTCGGGCGTGACCGTCATGGTGCCGGTGCCCGTGGCCTGGCCGGTGAGGTTGCTGAGGCTCCCGTTGCCCTGCCCGTACCCGGTGACCGAGACCGTGTAGGTCCCGGGCGCGGCGTAGGTGTGCGTCCCGGTGACGGCGCTGCCCATGCCGACGGACTCGGTCGACGTCCCGTCGCCCCAGTCGACCTCCCCGCCGGTCCAGTGCGCGACGGACTGGATGCTCGCGTCCGCGATCTTCCCCGAGAACGGCTGGCCGCGTTCCACGGTGTTGTCGACCCCGCAGACGTTGGCGACGCTGTACGCGTCCTGGCCGCAGCCGGCGGCCGCCGGGCTCGCGGCCGCCAGAGCGGCGAAACAGGCGACGAGGAGACTGCAGGTCCAACGGGGCATTGATACTCCAGAAGGCGGGAGAGCGAGACTGGTCAGGCAACGGCCGCGGCGTCGCTCAACCGTCGTTGCACGGTCAACTTGGC
>DASVQH010000508.1:0-15177 GCA_036389195.1 Solirubrobacteraceae bacterium | reverse complement strand
GCGCGCGCGACGCTGCCGCACCTCGTCGCGTCGGGCGCGGGCGACTTCGTGTCGCTCGCGTCGGTGGCCGGCCTGCGGGCGTTCCCCGGCGAGGCGGTCTACAACGCGTCGAAGTTCGGGCAGCTCGGCTTCACGCGCGCGCTGGACCACGAGATGCGCGAGGCGGGCGTGCGCTGCGCGAACATCTGCCCGGGCGGCATCGCGACGGACTTCGCGATGGGCTCCGGACGGACGCCGGACATGCCGGAGCTCGCCGGGATGATGAGCGCCGAGGACGCCGCCGAGTTCGTGGTCTTCGCGGTCACCCGGCCGCGCAACGTCCGCGTCCTGACCGCCTCCTACCGGCCGATGAGCGAGGGCTCATGGGGCTGAGGTGGGGGCTGCTCTCGACGGCGAAGATCAACGGGGCGATCCTCGGCGGGGCGGCGCTGACCGACGCCGCCGAGGTCGTCGCGGTCGCCTCGCGCGACGCCGCGCGCGCCGAGGCGTACGCCGCCGAGCACGGGATCGCGCGGGCGCACGGCTCCTACGAGGCGCTGCTCGCCGACCCCGAGGTCGACGCGATCTACAACCCGCTGCCCAACTCGCTGCACGTCGAGTGGTCGGTCAAGGCGCTCCAAGCCGGCAAGCACGTGCTGTGCGAGAAGCCGCTGACGCGGCGCGCGGCCGACGCCGAGGCGGCCTTCGACGCCGCGGAGCGGGCGGACCGGGTGCTGATGGAGGCGTTCATGTGGCGCTTCCTGCCGCAGACCGCGCGCCTGCGCGCGCTGCTCGACGAGGGCGCGATCGGGCGGGTGCGCGCCATCCGCTCGTCGTTCTCGTTCCCGCTGGCGCGGCCGGACGACATCCGCTTCGATCCCGCGCTCGACGGCGGCGCGCTGATGGACGTGGGGACGTACTGCGTGAGCGGGTCGCGACTGGTGGCGGGCGCGGAGCCCGTCGCCGTCGAGGGCGTGCAGGTGCTGGGCGGCAAGGGCGTCGACATCGCGTTCGCCGGCACCCTGCGCTTCCCGGACGACGTGCTCGCGCAGTTCGACTGCGGGTTCGCGCACGCACAGCGGCACGACCTCGAAGCCGTGGGGGAGGACGGGACGCTCCATCTCGCCGACCCGTGGCATGGGCGCGAGCCGGTGATCGTGCTGCGACAGGGCGACGAGGTCTCCCGCATCGAGTGCGAGCAGGCGGACCCCTACGCGCTCGAGCTGGAGGCCTTTGCGGCGGGCGCCCCACTGCTCGGACGGGAAGACGCCGTGAGTCAGGCCCGGGTCATTGAAGCGCTGTACGCATCCGCCGAGGGGAAGGCATGACGGCATGGCACTGAAGACGAGCCTCGGCATCTGGGCACTGGGCGGCATGGTCACCCGGTTCGTGCCCGGCGGCTACCAGCCCGAGCACTCATACGCCGACGAGCCGATGCCCGAGAAGGTCCACCGCGCCGTCTCCGGGCTCGGCGACCTGATGGACGAGTACGAGTTCCACTACCCGGGCGAGCTCAACTTCGACAACCTCGCGGAGGTCCGCACGGCGCTCGACGGCCACGGGATCGCGACGGTGTGCTCGGGCCTGCACGTCGATCCGCGGTTCGCCCGCGGCGGGCTCACGTCGCTCGACGACGCAGTCCGCGCCGAGGCGCTGCGGCTGAACGCCGAGGCCGCCGACCTGGCCGGCCAGATCGGCTGCCCGATGATCATCTGGCCGGGCGGCGAGGGCTACAACTACCCCTTCCAGGTGCCCTACGCCGAGGTGTGGGCGCGACTGATCGACGGGATCGCCGAGTGCGCCGACCGCCTGGCCGGGCACGGGCAGACGCTCTTCCTCGAGCACAAGAACTCCGAGCCCGCGATGAAGATCCACATGGGCAACATCGGGATGACCCTGCACGTCATCCACAAGCTGCGCGCCCAGGGCTTCGACAACGTCAAGGTCAACATGGACTGGCAGCACCTGATCATGAACGGCGAGCACCTCGCCGAGTACGCGGCGCTGCTGGCCGCCGAGGGGCTGCTCGGCCACCAGCACGCCAACTCGGGCTGGGGGACGTTCGACGACGACAACGTGGTCGGCGCCACCGCCTTCATGGAGACGCTCGAGCTGGCGCTGGAGCTGCGCCGGGCGGGCTACGGATCCGCGGGCGAGAAGCTCGGCTTCGACCTCTACCCCTACACCGAGGACCAGGTCGAGGCGGCGCGCCGCAGCGTGCTGAACTGGCGCTTCATCGACTCGGTGGCGGGGCGGATCGACGAGCCCGCGCTGCGCGAGGCGCAGTCGCGCAAGGACGCGATGCGGGCCAACGAGATCGTCTACGCCGCGCTGGGGGCCTAGGTCGGTGGCGGTCCTCGTCGGGCTCGACGTCGGCACGTCCTCGGTCAAGGGCCTCGCCGTCTCGGCCGAGGACGGCTCGGTGCTCGCCGCCGCCGAGGAGCCGTACCCGCTCTCCACGCCGCGGCACGGCTGGGCCGAGCAGGACCCCGAGGACTGGTGGCGCGCGACCGAGCTGGTGCTCGACGCGCTGGAGGTCGAGGACCCGGCCGGGATCGGGCTGTCAGGCCAGATGCACGGGCTCGTCGCGCTCGACGCGGCCGACCGGGTGCTGCGCCCGGCGATCCTGTGGAACGACCAGCGGACCGCGGCGCAGTGCGCGGAGATCGAGTCGGTCGTCGGCTTCGAGCGGCTGGTCGCGCTGACCGGCAACCGCGCGCTGACCGGCTTCACCGCGCCCAAGCTGCTGTGGCTGCGCGACGAGGAGCCCGAGGTGTTCGGACGGATCGCCTCGATTCTGCTGCCCAAGGACTACGTGCGCATGCGGCTGACCGGCGAGAAGGCCATCGACGCCGCCGACGCGTCGGGGACCTTGCTGTTCGACGTCGCCGGGCGGCGCTGGAGCGACGAGGTGGTCTCCGCGCTCGGGCTGGACGCGGAGTGGCTGCCCCGCGTGCTGGAGTCGCCCGAGGCGGCCGGCGTGGCGGGCGGCGGCGTGCCGGTGGCCGCCGGGGCCGGAGACCAGGCGGCCGGCGCGCTGGGCGTCGGGGTGCTGCACGCGGGCGGGCCGCTGTCGGTGGTCCTCGGGACCTCCGGCGTCGTGTTCGCGGCGCTCGACGCCTACGCCCACGACGCCGAGGCGCGCGTGCACGCGTTCTGCCACGCCGTCCCGGGCGGCTGGCACGCCATGGGCGTCATGCTCTCGGCGGCCGGATCGCTGGCGTGGCTGCGCGACGCGATGGGCGGCGGCGCGCCGTTCTCCGAGCTGCTGGTGGAAGCCGAGCGCTGGGGGCCGGGCGCCGAGGGGCTGACCTTCCTGCCCTACCTGGCCGGCGAGCGCACGCCGCACGCCGACCCCGACGCCCGCGGCGCGTTCACCGGCCTCTCGCTGCGCCATGACCGCGGCGCGCTGGCGCGGGCGGTGCTGGAGGGCGTGGCGTTCGGGCTGCGCGACTCGCTGGACCTCGTGGGCGAGCTGACCGCGGCGGCGCCGGTGTCGGCCCGGGTCTCGGGTGGCGGCGCCCGTTCGGAGACGTGGCTGCGGATCGTCGCCTCGGTGCTCGGCCTGCCGCTGGAGCGCACCGCGGTCGACGAGGGCGCCGCCTACGGGGCGGCCCTGCTGGGCGGCGTCGCCGGCGGCGTGTTCGCCGACGCCGCCGAAGCGGTCGAGGCGTGCGTGCGCGTGTCGGAGACGATCGACCCCGACCCCGCGCTCGCCGCCGCCTACGCGGAGCTGCTCCCGCGCTACCGGGCGCTCTACCCGGCGCTGCGCGGGGTGGCGTGGTGACGGGCGCGACCGCTCACGCGCGCGCGGCCGTCACCACGATCTTCGTCCTCAACGGCTTCCTGTTCGGCTCCTGGGCGGCGCGGATCCCCGCGGTCAAGGAGCGCCTCGGCGTCGGCGAGGGCGGGCTCGGGCTCGTCCTGGCCGGGATCGCCATCGGGGCGCTCGTCGCCATGCCGGTCGCGGGCTGGTGCTCCGCCCGCGCCGGCTCGCGCTCGACGACGCGGATCGGGCTCGCTGCAGCCTGCGTCGTCGTGCCGGTCCCGTCGCTGTGCACGTCGCCGGTGCCGGCGTTCGCGGCCACGCTGGCCTTCGGCGTCGCGATGGGCTTCCTCGACGTCTCGATGAACGCGCACGGCGTCGCCGTCGAGCGCCGCCGCGGGCGGCCGATCCTCTCGTCCTTCCACGCCGGCTTCAGCGGCGGCACGCTGCTCGGGGCGCTGACCGGCGCGGCCGCCGCGGGCGCCGGGCTCGACGTCCGCCTGCACCTGCTGCTCGCCTCGCTGCTGAGCGCCGCGGTGGGCCTCGTCGCCGCCGCGCACCTGCTGCCGGCGTCCGCGGACGTCGCCGCCGGAGACGAGCCGCTGTTCGTCCGCCCGCCGCGGCGGCTGTGGGCGCTCGGTGCCATCGGCTTCTGCTGCCTGCTGGCCGAGGGCTCGGCCGGGGACTGGAGCGCGGTCTACGTCGACGAGTCGCTCGGCGCGAGCGCGGCCACCGCGGCGCTCGCGTTCTCGTGCTTCGCCGTCGCGATGACGCTCGGGCGGCTGGTCGGCGACCGGCTCACCGAGCGCTTCGGCGAGGTGCGGCTCGTGCGCGGCGGCGGGCTGCTCGGCGGCGGGGGGCTGCTGGCCGCGCTGCTGATCGGCGCGCCCGCGGCGGCGTTCGCCGGCTTCCTGTGCCTCGGGTTGGGCCTGGCGGCGATGGTCCCGACGGTGTTCCGCGGCGCCGGCTCGGTGCCCGGGCTGCCGCCCGGCGTCGGCCTCGCGGCGGTCTCGACGCTCGGCTACACCGGCTTCCTCGTCGGCCCGCCGCTGATCGGCGCGCTCGCCGAGGCGACGTCGCTCCCGCTGGCGCTCGGCTTCGTCTGCCTGTGCTGCGCGGTCGTCGTCGTGCTGGCCGGGGCGGCGCGCCCGGCTGCGCCGCTGCCGGCGCCCCCGCTCGTGCGCGTGTAGGAGGGCTTGGCCGCTCGGCGACCGCGGGACTGCGTCGGGTGAGGGAAGCGGCCTTTCGAGCGCCCTCAAGTCTCCTTCGGTGACGCTCGGGACCGCCGCAGGAGGATCGAGGGCGCTATAGGCCCCCGAATCCTCCTTTCGTCGCTGCCGGCTCAACGCGGGGAGGGTTGAGGGCGCTCTTGCCACGCCGCCTGAAAGACCCGCCTCCCTCACCAGCCGCAGTTACGCCGCTCCGCGGTGCCCCGGCACACAGGTCCGGTAGCGCCGCGTCTCGCGCAGCCGTCGGCCCTGGGTCGTGCGCGCGACCACCCGCACGACGACGCGCTTGCGCGGCTTGCCCCGCAGATCGACCCGGGCGACCAGGCGCCCGCCGCGGCGGCGCACGCGCACGCGCCGCCCGTCGACCGTCACGCGCGCCGAGCGCAGCCGCTCGCGCCCGCCGCGCGGCTCGCGCAGCCGGATGCGGAAGCTGCGGCGGCTGAGGCAGCGGCGGGGCGGCGGCAGGACCTCCCCGGCGCACCGCACCCCGTCCCCGCGCGCCACGACCGCGTTGAGGGGCAGATCGCGCGACGACGTGCCGACCGCGATGGCGTAGCACCCGGGCGCGACCGTCCAGGCCTGACTGCGCGTGTCCCAGTAGGAGAACGCGCGCGCGTCGAGCTCGAAAGTCACGCGGCGGCGCTGGCCCGGGCTCAGCGCCACGCGGGCGAACCCCTTGAGCTGCCGCGGCGGCTGCGCCACGCCGGGTCGCGGGTCGGGCATCCCGACGTAGAGCTGCGCCACCTCCGTGCCCGCGCGGGCGCCCGTGTTGCGCACCGTCGCCCGCACCCGCACGCCCTCCCCGCGCGGCGCGACCTTCAGCTTCGAGAGCGCGAAGCTCGTGTAGGAGAGGCCGAACCCGAAGGGGTAGGCGGGCTCGATCCCGCGCTCGTCGAAGTGCCGGTAGCCGACGAAGACGCCCTCGGAGTAGCGGGCGTTCTCGGCGACGCCCGGGTACTGCTCGGGCGAGGTCACGGGCTCGTCGGCCTCGGCGCGCGGGAACGTCGCGGGAAGCTTGCCCGACGGGTCGGCGTCGCCGAACAGCAGCGCGGCGATGGCCTCGCCGCCCACCTGCCCCGGGTACCAGACCTGCAGCAGCGCGCGGATGGCGTCGCGCCACGGCGTCAGCACCGGGCCGCCGGCCTGCATGACCACGACGGTCTCCGGGTTGGCGGCGGCGACGGCGCGGACGAGGCCGTCCTGGTCGCGGCTCGCGTGGTTCGGGCTCGAGCCGCACTGCAGCGACAGGCACGGCTTGTCGCCGAACTCGTCCTGGCTGTCGGCGACGAAGACCAGCGCCACGTCGGCGCCGCGAGCGACCGCGGCGGCGCGCGCCGGGTCGCGGCCCTCGTCGTAGCGGATCGCCACGCCGCCGCCGGCGCGGGTGGCGATCGCCTCGCGCGCGGCGACGGAGAAGAACGGCGTCACCTGGGCGCTGCCGCCGCCGCCCTGGTTCAGGCTCGCGAACTGGCCGAGGACGGCGATCGACTTCAGCTTGCGCGCGTCGAGCGGCAGCCGGCCGCCCTCGTTGCGCAGCAGCACCGCGCCGGCCTCCGCGACGCGCCGCGACACCGCGGCGTGGCCCTTCTCGTCGATCGGGAGGTCGGCGGGCAGCGTCCCGTCCTCGAACATGCCGAAGCGGAACATGACCCGCAGGATCCGCCGCACGTGGTCGTCGATCGTCGCGGGGCTGATCTGCGACGCGGCCACCGCGGCCGCGAGCGGCTCCGGCCGGTAGAAGGCCGCCTGCGGCAGCTCGAGGTCCAGGCCGTTGTTGGCCGAGGCGACCGTCGAGCGCGTCGCCAGGTAGTCGGAGAGTGCGAACCCGTCGAAGCCCCACTCGCCCTTGAGGATCCCGTTGACGAGCTTCTCGTTCTCGGCGGCGTACTGGCCGTTGACCCGGTTGTAGGCCAGCATCACGGTCCCGGCGTGCGCCTCGCGCACCGTCGCCTCGAAGTGGGGGAGGTACATCTCGCGCAAGGTGCGCTCATCGACGATCGCGTTCGTGGTCTGCCGGCTGCCGACGGCCCCGCCGGTCCCCGGCACGAACCCGATGCCCTCCTGGTTGTTGGCGGCGTAGTGCTTGGGGTCGGCGACGACCCGCGCCGACTGCACGCCCTCCACGTAGCCGACCGCCATCCGCGCGGTGAGGAACGGGTCCTCGCCGAAGGCCTCGAACGTCCGGCCGTTGCGCGGCGTTCGCAGGAGGTTCATCGTCGGCGCCAGCAGCACGTTGCGGCCCTTGCGCCGCGCCTCGTCGGCCACGGTCGCCGCGTACTCGTGCGCGAGCGCGGGGTCGAACGTCGCGGCCAGGGCGAGCGGCGCCGGCATCTGCGTCGTGCGGCCCTCGGGGTTGGCGGTCTGGCGGATGCCGGCCGGGCCGTCGGTGAAGCGGACCTCGGGGATGCCCAGGCGCGGGATCGCCTCGTTGAGCGAGTTGATCTCGGGCGTCGTCTGCCCGCCCATGAGCTCGTACTTCTCCTGCGGCGTCATCGCCTCCAGCAGGAGGCTCGCGCGCACGTCCGGGTCGAGGGCCGGGTCGCACCACGGGTGCGCGCCGCACGGCGAGGCCGCCGCCGGGCCGGCCACGGCGAGCGCGGCGAGGAGGGCGGCGGCGGTGGCGATCCGGAGGCGCATGGCGTGCATCTTGTCGCACGTTGCGGGGTGAATTCGGACCATCCCCTTGCATCGGCCGCGCGGCCTCCCGTACGGTCGCTGCAGACGCGGAGCTGAGCCGCGAAGAGCGAGGCCACCCGAGGTGAGAGGCCCTGCCGCCTTGCCCGCCGTGGCGCCTTCACTGCGCAGCCTGGTGGGAGGCTCCTCAGCGGCTCGCTCCGCGTCCCTTCCTTCTCTAGAGCCCGTACTTCTCGAGCAGCTTGAGCCACAGCTCCGAGCGCGTCGGGAAGCTCGGGACCGCGTGCCACAGCTTCTCGAGCGGCACCTCGGCGACCACGGCGATCGTCGCCGCGTGGAGGAAGTCCTGCACCTCCGCGCCGACGAACGTCGCGCCCACGATCACGCGGCGGGACTCGTCGACCACGATCCGCGACGTGCCGGGCGCCTCGTGGCCCCAGAACGAGCCGCCGGCGTTGCCGCTGGTCGTCACGTCGACCGCGCGGACGTCGAGCCCCGCCGCCTCCGCGGTGGCCAGCGTGTGCCCGACGGCCGCGACCGACGGGTCGGTGAACACCACGCGCGGCGGTGGGGACGACGTCGCGACGGGATCGAGCGTGTCGTTCGGGCGCCCGAGGATGCGGTCCGAGGCGATCCGCGCCTGCCACTTGCCCTCGTGGGTGAGCAGCGCGCGGCCGTTGACGTCGCCGACCGCGTAGAGCCACGGGTGGCCCGGGACCTGCAGGTGCTCGTCGGTGTCGATCGTCTCGCCCGCCTCCAGGCCGACGGTCTCGAGCCCGATGGCGTCGGAGTTCGGCGTCCGGCCGAGCGCCGCGGCGACCTGGGCGGCCGCGACCGTCGAGCCGTCGTCAAGGGTGACGGTGACGGTCGCGCCGCCGCGGCGCACCTCGGTCGCCTTGCGGCCGGTGCGGATCTCGACGCCGAGTGCCGTCAGCGCGTCGGAGACCTGCTCGCAGGCGAAGACCTCCTCCTGGGGGAGCACGTGGCGCTCGCCCTCGACGAGGACGACGCTCGTGCCGAGCGAGGTGTAGGCCTGCGCCATCTCAACCCCCACGACGCCGCCGCCGATGACGATCAGGCTCTCGGGCAGCGGCGCCTTGGCCGTGGTCAGCTCGCGGTTGGTCCACGGGTCGGCCTCGGCCAGGCCGGGGATCGGGGGGATGGTCGCGCGCGAGCCGGTGGCCACGATCACCGCGCGGCTCGCCTCCAGCGTCTCGCCGGAGTCCAGGACGACGCGGCGCTCGCCGTCGAGCGCCCCGCGGCTGCGGTAGAGCGCGATGCCCTGGTCGTTCAGCCACGGCAGCTGCGCCGAGTCGTCGAGGTCGTGGATCACCTCGTCGCGGCGGGCCAGGACCGCGGCGACGTCGAGCTCGCCGGTGATCGCCTCCGCCGCGCCGGGGACGCGGCGGACCTCGGCGAGCGCCTCGGCCGGGCGCAGCAGGGCCTTCGACGGCATGCAGGCCCAGAACGAGCACTCGCCGCCGACCAGCTGGCTCTCCACGATGGCCACCTTCAGGCCGCCGTCGGCCAGCCGGCCCGCGGCCACCTCGCCGGCGGGACCGGCGCCGAGCACCACCACGTCGTAGCTGTCCATGCTCGTCCTTTCGGTTCCAGGGCGCGAACACGGAGTACGCGCGCTGCGACCGTATCGCTCAGTGCGGTGGACAGCGGGCGGTGTGCTCCGGTATGCCTTCCCCTGATGCGTCGCCGTCGCCGCCGCCGCGAGCTGTTCCCGCCCGATCACCGGCTGACGCTGCGGATGCTCGGTGCGGCCCTCTTCGTCCCGGCGGTGGTGGCCGGCGCGCTGTGGGGCGTGTTCGCGTTCGCCCCGCTGAAGCTGCAGATCGGCGTGGGGCTCTCGCTGCTGATCGGGGTCGCCGCGGCCGGCTGGGAGCGCATGGAGCGTCACTCGGCCGGCCAGGAGCTGGCTCCGGCCGACGCGCCGGCGCTGCACGGGGTCGTCGAGCGGCTCTGCGTCGCCGCCGACCTCCCGAAGCCCCGGATCGTGCGCGAGCCCGAGCGCCAGCCCAACAGCTGGGTCGTCGGCCTCGGCCGCGGGCGCGCGCGGCTGCACGTGACCCAGGGGCTGCTCGACCGGCTGAGCGACGCGGAGATCGAGGCGGTGGTGGCCCACGAGCTCGCGCACATCGCCCACCGCGACGCCACCGTGATGACCGTGGTCGGCGGGCCGGCGTCCGCGATGATCGCCGGCGGGGCGCGGCTCGCGTCCGAGGGCTCGTGGTTCCTGATGTTCGGGAGCGTGGTCGCGGTGGCCATCGGCTGGCTCGGCAGCCTCGGCACGCGCGCCCTCTCGCGCTATCGCGAGTTCGCCGCCGACGCCGGCGCCGCAGCGCTCACCGGCAGCCCGTCCGCGCTCGCCTCCGCGCTGGTCAAGGTCTCCGACGGCATCGTGGCGATCCCGCACGCCGACCTGCGAGCCGTTGCGGGGCGCGACGCGTTCCATCTGCTGCCCACCGGCTGGCAGTTGAAGTTCGCGGCGACGCACCCGCCGCTGCAGGCCCGCATCGAGCGGCTCGAGCGGATCGAGGCGCGGCTGCAGTCCGCGCGCTGAGGCGGGCTTGCATCCGGGCCCGTGCGTCCGGTTAGAGTCGGCCGGTGACGGTGGACGGCTTCGAGCTGGAGCTCCCGCGCTCCGACGCCGCGGCCGCGCTCGCGCGGCGCGAGGTCGAGCGGCGCTTCGGGGCTGTCGTCGCGGACGAGACGCTCGAGGACGCCAAGGTCGTGGTGTCCGAGCTGGTGGCCAACGCGCTGGTCCACGGCGATGGCGCCGTGACGCTCCGCGGCGGGCTTCAGGACGCCCGGCTGCGGCTGGAGGTCAGCGAAGAGGGCAGCGGCCCGGCCCCCGCCGTGCGCGAGGACGACGAGGACGACGAGGACGACAGCGGGTGGGGCCTGCGCGTGGTCGACGCCCTGTCGCTGCGGTGGGGCGCGTACGAGGGCACGACACACGTCTGGGCCGAACTGGCCGTCCGGCCCCGGAGCGACTAGACTGCTCAGCGCAGGACACCCCTGGGGACGACAGGCTTCGACGTGGTCGGTTCGTGGGGGTGGTGGCGAGTCGAGGACCCCGGTCGGCCTCGTAAAAAATTCCGGGAAAAAAACAAGTGCGAAGTCTCACGACTTCCGTCTCGCTGCCTAGCTAACCCCTAGCGCAGTGAGGTTCGGCCCCCGCAGCCCGCGGCGGGGATGCTCCGGACTCAATCAGCGGGATGGCTCTCGTGAGGTCGACTTCCGCCGATCGAGGGGACTTCTCAGGAGGTATGTGCTTCGCAACCCCGCCGGCGTCGGCGAGCGAAGGACGAGAACAGAGCGCCGGCTACGCTCGTAGAAGCCACCTCTTACGCGATTGCGGACGCGGGTTCGATTCCCGCCGTCTCCACCTCAATGAACATAGGCCCAAAAGTTAGTGCGGATGGTTACGCCAACGGCGTAATCGAACCGGGCCTGGACCAGCTGGATCTGCGGGCCGCTCTGAACTACATCGAGCGGCCCGCACTCCTGCACGAGGACTTTCCGGAATCTGCCCACGCGGCGGTCCTCGGAAGGATCGAGCAGCTTGTCGAGCGCGCTCAACGGGAGCGCCCTTTGGCGTGGCAGGCGTATGAGGCGAGACGGGCGCGACGAGCCCCCGAGGTGGGGCCGGCTTGGCAACGAATCCGAGCCCACCAGCTACACCCTCAGCCGTTCTACGGCGTACGCGCTCCCGACTGACCGCGCGTAGCTAGCTCCCGGTCGCGGCGATCCTGACCGCGAATGGGGCAGCCGGATCGCGTCCGACCTGTTGGAGCGCCCTCGCGGCGGCTACAGGTACTGCGAACCCTGTCCAGTGCTCCGGATTGGGCAGGCGTTCATCGCCGTGCTCGGCGTAGTAGCGCGGGCCGACGTTGGCGGCGAGCGTATGGACAATGCCGCGGGTCAGGTGCGGGTTCCGGATCACGAGCACGACCTGCGGCGGCGACCAGACGCAGAGCACGTGGCGGTCGTCATCGCCGACCACGGCTGCAACGGGGGCCCCGTCCTGAGCGAGGCCGACCACCCGAAGCGCCGTGTGCTGCTGAGCCTCGTCCGGGACGTCGCCGAGCACGGTGAGGACTTGGCCGCTTCGGTGGACGGTGATGTCGAACTCGTCGGCGAGGATCTCGATGGCGCTGTCCAGTGGGTCCGCGAGAAACGCGTCGGTTGCGAGGTCAAGAACCTCCGCGGCGGGCATGGCAAGTGCGGCGTTGACGTCGAGGTCTGCGACGTAAACGTCCAGCAGGCGCAGGTCGATCTGATCGAGCAGGCCCCGGACGGCAGCGAGCGCGTGGTCATAGTGAGCACGCAGCGGGTCATAGCCGCCGAAGCGGTGGATCTGGTTGCGGACCATCGCTAAGCCGACAGCCGCCATCGCGGCGAGGGCGCCGCGTTCCGGGCCGGTGGGCTTGGGATCGGCCCCGAGGGCGGCGGTGGCCTTGGCAACGAGCGGCACCCATTCCTCGGGCCCCTCCCATAGACCCGCGCCGACTCGGCGGACGATCAGGCGGGCGGCCGTGAGGCGGCCGACGGGAACGAGTTGGTGGCTGATGGCTGCCAGCTGCTCGCACCAGCGCTGCCAGCGGCGTCTCTGGCGGGCACTGAGTGCGGAGAGGTCGGGTGGGCTGCCCGCCCGAGTATCGGTGCCTTCTTCGCCGGCCTCTCCGGCTTCGGGATCGCCATCGGGTTGGTGCGTCTCGTCGAACGGCTGAGCGGCGGGGCTGTTGCCGAGTCCCAGATCGGGCAGGGGTAGCGCGAAGTGCAGCATGCGTTCGCCGATGGCTGCTGCGCAGCGCTCTAGGTAGTGCTCCCAGGTTTCGTGTTCGCGGTTTCCGTCGTGGCCTCCGGTGGGGCCGGCGCCGGGCGGGGGCGGCGGGCGGCGGCTTCCCTCAGGCAGGTATTGACGCAGCGCGGCAAGGTCTTCGGCGAACGCTTCCGCGATAGCGAGGTTGTCGAAGATCGTCTCTTCATCGACCAGTACGCGGCCTTCGTGGCGTCGCTGCGGTCGTAGAGCCCGCCAGCCGAGGAGGAAGACGATGTTGGACTGGCGGCCCTGTTCGTCGCAGAGGCGAAGGGCTGCACCGGGCGCGGGCGCGATCTCGCCCGGCAAGCTGAGGTCTACGGTTTCGCCGGCCGGGACGGCAGTGAGGTCGCTCCAGACGTCTCGGTCGGCGACCTGCACCGTGGCGACGGTCTGCAGGGGACGGCCGAGGGTCAGGTGCAGCCCGTCGGTGTCCAATCGTGCGGCGAGAAGCAGAAGGGACGGTGGCGGCTCCTCGCGGGGCCGCCAGGCCAGCGCACCGACCTGCGCGGGCGTCATGGCTGGGCTTGTCCTGGGGGCCAGCGACTCAGGCACCGGGGCGAGGACGGCCAGCTCGCAGTTGCCGCCGTCGGCGATGGTCTGCAGTAGCGCGCTGCGTGAAGGATTCGGCGAGCCGGTCAGCGCGTACCACTGACCGTCGTGGCGCCACTGGATGAGCTTCCCGTGGTGGTAGCGGCGGTCATCGGCCAATGGCTCAACGCGGCCACCGTGGCGGGCGACGACTTTGGCGAGGTGCGAGCCGTCGACAACTGCGTGGTCGGGTTGGAGCAGGACGCGCAGGCGGTCGGGCTGCATCCAGCCGGCGAGGGCGTCGACGGCCTGGGCGGCGCGGTCGTAGAACGGCCCGTAGATCACCAGTTCGTCGACGGGACCGGTCGGGAGTGCTTCGAGGATTCGCTGATCAAGGTTGTGGAATAGCGCGGGCCCTGGTCCGACGGTCTCGAAGCTCCGCAAGCGGCCGGCGACGCGTTGCAGCGCGTCGGGAACGTGCGGGCTGAGCGTTAGGTGTTTCGGGAGCGCGGCCAGCCAGTCAGCGACATCGTGCATCGTCGACGGGGCGCCGTCGACGCCGGCGCGCAGGACCGTCCAAAGCTCGGCGTTGGCGTGCCAGCCGCCGACGCTGACGTTGCCCGAGCCGATGGCGACGACCGCGTGCTCGTCGGAGCACACGACGGCGAGCTTGGGGTGAAACGCTCCTCCCGACGGGCAGATTGCGCGACCGTCGAGGTAGGCGACGCCGGAGTGTCGGATGGCGGCGGGGTCGGCATCGACGACGGTCGGGTCCGCGACGATGCTGACCAGCGCTCCGAGCGCGCGGGCGCGGTTGACGGCGAAGCGCTCCCAGAACGCGAGGTTGCACGAGTACGTCAGCAGCAGCACCTCGTCGGCGCGTTCGGCGTCGTCGATGATCGTCAGTGGGGACGCCAGCGGCCGCTCAGCCGACAAGCTGCGCTCCCTGGTCAAGGACCTCCCAGCTGTCGTCGTCGCGGTGGCGCAGCACGCCGGCCCCGGCGAGGACTTGGGCGTACGTGTCGATGCGCAGCGCGACGTCGTTCCAGCCTTCGGTGTCGCGGCGAACGAGCAGTCCGGCGTGGTCGCGCAGGCGGGTGGGCATCCACAGCGTCCCGTCGGGACGCAGACGGGTCTTCGACAGCGCGACGCGCCGCGACCGGGCGACTAGTCGCCGCGCCAGGTCGTAGCCGAAGTCGCGCACGGACTGCCGGCGTGAGACGTCCAGGTGGCGCGAGAACCACAGCGGACCGAGGTCGTCTTCGCCCGGTTGACCGACGAACGCAGTGCGCGCCGGGCCATCTAGGTCGTCGAGTCGCTGGGCGCCTAGGCAAAGCATCTGCAGCTCGGTCGTCGGATCGGGCTGCCAGCTTGCGCCGCGGACCTGCTCCTCGGCATCCAGCAGCACGTCGGCCGCCGTCCGGGCTGGCAAAGCGTCGATCAGCGCGGCCATCGAGCCCTCAGGAAGCGCGTCGGCAACGCGCTCGGCGATCTCGCTGGCGGTCTGGGGCTCTTCGACGCCGTTGACCATCCAAGCCCACAGGCGTCGCCAGGCCCCGACGCTGTAGTTGCGCAACATCACGCCGCGCCACGCCTGCCCTTCGGCGACGCCGACGGCGAGCGAATCGGAGTCCAGGAAATCACCGAAGCAGACCTCGCCGCGAAAGGCGTTCAGTGGCCGCGCGTTCGGCTGGCGGCCGATCGCGGCCAACAGCAGGCGGGTCGTGGCGCGGCGTGCGGCGTGGCGGCGCTCATTCGGGCCGCGGTAGCCGGGTTCGAGAAGCAAGCGGCGCAGCCAGTCGCCGTCGGGTGCGCCGTTCGCTGCGGCGCACACGCACAGGTGTCCTGCGCCAGCCAGCGTGTCGGACGCAATGCTGTCGTGCTGTGCCAGGTCGATCAAGTCGCCGAGCGCGCTACGAACGGTCGGCTCATCGAACCGCTCGCCGGGCTTGGGCGGCGATGAGGCGCGCAATGCCCCCAGGACTACTTCTGAGCCGTAGTAGGTGGAGGCGAAGCCGGCCCTGGGTTGGGCGTACTGACCGGGTTCCTGCAAGCGCCCGACGTCGAGCACGCCGTCGTGCTCCAGTGCGTTGACGATGACATCGGCGCCATGGGCGCTGGGCAGCCGCACCGGGCAGCCGTGATTGGCCCAGACGCCGGCGACAGTGACCTCCATCCGTCTCACCAGCTCACGGGCTGCATCA
>DASVQH010000507.1:0-1651 GCA_036389195.1 Solirubrobacteraceae bacterium | reverse complement strand
CTCCCCGGTCGGCGTCATCCAGGCGCCGACGGGATAGGCGGAGACCGGCACGCGGCCGAGCAGCGACCAGTCCTCCGGCGCGCGGCTGACGCGGACCCGGTCCGAGAGGGCGGCCGAGCGCCCGCGCGCCCGCCGGCAACGCCGCTTGCGGGTCGCCCCCCGCTTGGACCGCCGGCACGCCGGCCGCCGCTTCGCCGGCCGGCGCTTCGGCCGCTTGCGGGCGTCGCGCCGCTCGCCGCCGCCGGGCAGCGCGAACACCGCGACGGCGTCCTCGCCCGAGTCCGACACGAGCAGCCGGCGGCCGTCGGGCGTCACCGAGACGGCGGTCGGCTCGGTGCCGATGCCCTCGGGGCGCTCGACCGACAGCGTCCGCTCGACCACCATCGACCGCGTGTCGATGACCGCGACCAGGTCCTGGTGGGCGACGGCCACGTAGGCGCGCGGCGCCGCCGGGTCCACCGCGATGCCCTCCGGATGCGACAGGTGCGGCCCGACCTGGATCTCGCGCGTCTCGCGCGCGGCGGCGAGGTCGATCACCGAGACGGTCCCGTCGCTCTCGTTGGAGACCAGCCCCGTCCTGCCGTCCTTCAGGATCGCCGCGCCGTAGGGGTAGTGGCCCGTCGCCAGCGTGCGCACGGTCCGGCGGCCCACGTCGATCACCGCCGCGCCGTCGCCCAGGTTGAGCGCGGCCAGCAGCGTCGAGCCGTCGGGCGAGATCGCCAGGTCGCGCGGCCACGCCTGGGCGGGGCCGGTGCCGGGCGGGAACGCCTGCGGCGTCGAGGCGCCCTCCGGCGCGGGGATCGGGATCGCCCCGTCGCGTTCCGCCCGCCCCGTCCGCCGGTCGAGCTTGAAGACGTGGACGACGTCCCCCTCCTGGCCCGGCACGTCGTCGGCGACACGCTGGTCGGCGTGCTCGGACTCCGGCGAGCCCGACACGTACGCCGCCGAGCCGTCGGGCGCCATCGCGATCCCGCCGGTGACGCCCGGCATGGCGATCGTCTGCGCGGTCCGCCCGACCCGGCGGGCCCGCCGCGCGCGCTTCTTGCGGCAGCGCCGCCCCCGGCGCCCGCGCTTGCAGCGCAGCGGCGTGGTCGCCACCTGGACGATACGCACGTCGTTGCGCCCGCGGCCGGCCGACAGCGTCCACACGAAGCGCCCGTCGGCGGTCAGCGCGCCGCCGGCCGGGAGGTTGCCCAGCGGCTTGCTCACCTTCCCGGCGGGATCGAGCTTGCGCCCGCTCGGCTGGATCCGCGACGCCGGCCCGATCCGCCCCGCCTCGAAGCCGCCCTGCGCCAGCGCGAACCCGCCGCCCGCGAGGACGGCGGCGGCGAGCGAAAGGAGGACGAGGCGGCGCACGGCGGGGGCGGACACTAACCGGCCACAGGGCGTCCGGCGCCGGAGTTCACAGAGTTGTGACGATTGGGGCGCGGCTCTTCATGCCCCGTGGGGTCAGCGGGACTTCGGCATTGATGGGGGAGGGTTCCTTCGGTGCGTCTGTCTCTGGGACGCGGGGATGGGGGAACGGCTTGCGAGAGTCGCGGTGAGGGGGCGACAACGTGGATGGATCGCGCCTACCGCCTCTCGTCATCCACCTTGACCACCACTGGGGTGGTCAAAGTGGCTAGCTCCCTGTGTGGGCGACCGGCGATCC
>DASVQH010000506.1:0-10053 GCA_036389195.1 Solirubrobacteraceae bacterium | reverse complement strand
CAGCTCCGGCGAGAGCTCGACCTGCGGCGCGAACGGCAGCAGCCCCACCCCGAGCCCGCCGAGCACCAGCGCGACCTCGCGCGGCACGCGGCGCAGCCGCTGCGCGAACAGCGCCACGAGCACGACCGCGGCCAGCGCGGCGACGAAGACCTGGACTTCCTCCACGCCCCTCGCGTACCCGCGGGGCGAGGGCGTCTAGCGCCGGCGCCCCGGACGGCAGGTCCGGTACGTGCGGGTCGCCCGGACCCGGCGGCCGCCGCGTGTGACCGCGACGATGCGGACGCGGTAGGTCCCGCGCGGCTTGCCGCGCAGGTCGACGATCGCGCGCAGGCGGCCGCCGCGGCGCCGCACCCGCACGCGCCGCCCGTCGACCCACACGCGCGCCGAGCGCAGCGGCCGGCGATGCCAGCGCCGGATCCGGATCGCGAACCGCCGCTTGGAGCGGCAGCGCCGCGCCGACGGCAGCCCCAGCGTCTCGCCCGCCCGCGCCGCGGCGGCGTGCAGCGGGTCGGTGCCCGCGCGGAAGAAGTACGGCAGCCGCTCCAGCGGCGCGGCGACCTCGACCGTCGCCGGCCCGGCGTGGCGCTCGCCGGTCTCGGGATGGACCCACTCCCCGCGCGGGAAGTAGACCTTCCGGGCGAGCGCGCCCTTGGCCACCACGGGCGCGACGAGCACGTCGGGCCCGAGCATCCACTCCTGGTCCTGGCGGGCCGCCTCGGCGTCGCCGGGGAACGCGAGCCACAGCGGCCGCACGATCGGCTCGCCTGTGCGCAGCCCACGCCGCCACAGCTCCTCGATCAGCGGCCGGGCGGCGTCGTGGAGATCGGAGTGCTTGCGCCACACGCCCAGCGTGCGGTCGTCGAAGTCCCACGGCATCTTCGTCCCGTCGCCCGAGGAGTTGTGCAGGCGGAAGTACGGCGTCAGCGCGGCCCACTCGGTCCAGCGGCTGAACAGCTCGGCGTCGAGCTTCTGCGCCCCGAACTGGTCGAAGTAGCCGCCGATGTCGGTGGTGAAGCCGAAGAGCCCGCCGACCTGGCGGTTGAGCATGTCGGTGGCCGAGGCGGGCAGGCCCGAGGAGCGCTGCCAGTCGGATGTCTGGTCGCCGGGGAAGTTGCCGGCCTCGTCGCCCGCCGAGCCGGGCCGCCCGGAGAAGCCGGTGCGCGTGTACATCCAGATCGGGCCGCGCTCGGGGTGCTCGGCCTCGTAGCGGTCGAGGATCCGCCGCGTCGCCCGGTGGTAGACGACGGGGAAGCGGTTGTGCATCTCCTTGGCGTCGAGGCCGCCGGTGTCGTGGAAGCGCATGTCGTCGGTGACCTGCTCGCCGAAGTCCTGCATGAAGCCGTCGAAGCCGAGGTCGAGCAGCGGTCGGATCTTGCGCCGCTCCCACCACGCGACGGCCTTGGGGCTCGTGAAGTCGATCAGCACCGCCGGCCCGGCGGCCACCGAGACGAACGGCGTCCCCGCCGGGGTCTGCACCGCGACCCCCTGGTCGATGGCCTCCTGGAAGAGCCCGGGCGGGTCGAAGTTGCCGTCGTCGTTGACGTACGCGCGCACGTAGCCGACCGGGTGGATCCCGCGCGCCCGCAGCCGCGCGTTCGTCGCGCGGATGAAGTCGCGCGGCAGCGAGTCCCACGACTCGTAGATGTAGGCGTCGAGGCGCAGGCCGAGCCGCTCGATCGTGTCGAGGTCCTTGCGGATCTTCTCCTGCTGGGTCGCCGGCGAGTCGTTGCCCTGGCGGACGTTGCGCTTGAGGATCGGGCCGGTCGCCCAGCCGGGCGGGAGGCGGTGGCGGCCGGTGATCTCGGTGAGCGAGCGGATCGCGTCGAGGCCGCCGCCGACGGCCACCGTGAAGTCGAGGTCCTCGTCGGAGACGCTGACCTGCCAGGCGTCGGGCCGGTCGGAGGCCATCCGCCACCGCGTCATCGCGGTCTCGTCGAGCAGGAACCCGTAGGGCCGCGAGGAGACGAACAGGTTCTGCACGTAGTACGCGGAGTGCGGCCCGCCGGGGAAGCGGTAGCGGTCGCCGCCGGTGCCGGGGACGGCGCCGACCGCCGGCTGCGTCTCGCGCGCGCCGAAGTGCTCCTCCTCGACCCAGTCGTAGAAGTCCTGGCCGCGCTGGTCGAGCGCGTTGGTCCGCCCGCCGAAGCCGTGGAAGGCCTCGTCGCCGGCCGCGCCGAAGGACGCGGTGAACGCCGAGACGCCGGCGGGGACGCTGACCGCCGCGCGGACGCGCAGCGACGAGCCGGCGTCGGGCGTGACGGCGACCTGGAGCTTGCGCGACGGGTCGGTGGTGCCGACGAGCAGCGCCGCGCCCCCGTCCGGCGTCGGCTCGGCCCGCTCGACGTTCGTGGGGACGTGCAGGACGCCGGCGCGCCCGCCGGTCAGCTGGTTGCCGGTCCACAGCCCGCCGGGGTGCTGGACGTCGCGGTCGACGCCGACCTCGAAGGCCAGCGGCGCGTACGCGGCCGCCTCGGGCAGCGCCTCGAAGCCGAGCGGCTCCTCGCTGAACGCCGTGGGCTGCGGGACCTGCGCGTCGAGCGGACCCTTCACCGGGCCGAGCACCTCGCGCCCCGCGGCGTCCTGGAAGACGATGCGAAACGGCGCGCGATCGATGACCGCGCGGCCCCCCTCGTCGTCGGCGACGACGATCTGCTGCGCGCCGATCTGGACGGCGGCGGACGCCGCGGGCGCGGCGGCGAGCAGCGCCCCGGCGGCCAGGACGGCGACGCTCAGGCGCACAGCCGGACCCTCCGCCTGGTCTTGATCCGGATGCCGTGCGACTGCACGGCGACGACGGTGACGCGGTGCGTGCGCCCGCGACGCCCGCGGACCCGCACGCGGACCCGCCGCCCGCGGACGCCGCGGGGCTTCACGCGCCGGCCGTCGACGTAGACGCGCACCCGGCGCAGCTTCGCGCCGCGGAACCGGCGGAAGCGGACCGTGACCCTGCGGCTGTGCCGGCACGAGCGCCGCGGCGGGTCGCCGGCACGCGGCGCCGGCGCGGGCGCGGGCGCGGGCCCGCCGCTCGCCGGCGGTCGGTAGCCGCCCTCGCCGATCGTCTCCGACGTGCTGCCGAGCGCCACCGTGGCGAACTTGTGCGTCCCCGGCAGCGTCTGGTCGGGCGCGATCAGGTCGGCGAGCGAGGCGCCGGCCGGGAAGAGCTTCGGCAGGTCGGGCTCCTGGAGCGCGTCGAGGTCCTCGCGGACGCGCAGGCGGACGAGGCCGGGCTCGGGCTGCGGGTCGTCCGGGTCGAAGGCCGGCGGCCCGCCCGGGACGACGAAGCCGGGCTTGCCCAGCGAGTACTGCACGCGCATGAGGTCGGGCCCCTGCAGCGGCTTGTTGAGCACGAGCAGCGGCTCGCTCGGGATCCGGAACGCCCGCTCCAGCGCGGCGGGATCCTGGCCGGCGGCCGGCTGCCAGTCCATCGCGAAGCTCGGTCCGCCGGTCGTCCCGCGCGGCGTCGCGGTGGCGCTCCAGCCCGCCCCGGCGGGCACGATCGCCGCCGCCGCGTGGCGCTTGGGCAGGCCGACGTAGCGGCCGGCGTTGAACCAGAACTCGGCGGTGACGGGGTAGTGGATCGGATACCAGCCCTCGACGTCGCCGAAGCGCACGCGGATCTGCACCGCGCCCTCGAGCCAGTGGCTCGCCTCGTCGGTGGGGCGGCCGCGGTTGGCGCCGAACGCGAGGTCGGCGAGCCACACGCCGACGGCGGGCTGGGCCGGCATCTGCAGGCCGTCGGGGATAAGCGCGCGGTAGACCTCGGCCGCGCGCGCCCCGGTGTCGGTGCGCAGCGGCGCGATCGTCGACACGGAGCGGATCTCCACGCCAGCGCCGCCGGAGTCCTCCCCCTCCTGCGCGGCGGCGCCGGCGGGCGCGAGGACGGCGAGCGCCAGCGCGGCGCCCAGGGCGGTCAGGACGGAGCGCATGGTCAGCTTCCTCGCTTGCGGCGGCGTGGACAGGTGTACTCGCGGGTCGCGGCGAGCCGGCGGCCGTCGCGCAGGACCACGACGACGGTCACGCGCGAGCGGCCCGCGCCGAGCCGCAGGCGCAGCCGGCGCTCGAGCGCGCGCCGGCGGCGCAGGGTGCGCACCCGCTTGCCGTCGACGTAGATCCGCGCGCGGCGGACCTTGCGCAGCCCGCCGGGCACGCGCAGCCGGAAGCCGATCCGCCCGCCGCGGCAGCGGCGCGGCGACGGCAGCCCGAGCGTGCGCGGCCGGCGCGCCTTCTTGCCTCTGCGCCCGCCGCCCGAGTTGCGGTCAGACGACCCGTCCGGCGAGTCGGGCGGCACGGGCACGCCTTCGCCGAGCAGCTCGAACGCGGTCATCATCCCGTGGTCCTCGTGCTCGAGCATGTGGCAGTGGATGACGTACCGGCCGGGGTGGTCGGCGAACTTCGTCCCCACCACCACGGTCTCGCCGGGCTCCAGGCGCCACGTCTCCTTCAGGCCCCGCTCCCAGGGCGGCGGCGGCTCGCCGTTGCGCGACAGCGTCACCCAGTCGGCGGAGTGCAGGTGGATCGCGTGGGCGACGTTCGAGGCGTTGGTCAGCTGCCAGGTCTCCGCCGTCCCGACGCGCGGGTAGGCGTCGACGCGGTCCGGGTTCCACGTCCGGCCGTTGATGCCCCACGCGGGCTGGAGGCGGTCGCGGTCGTAATCGAGCTCGAAGACCCAGACGCGGTCGGGCGACGGGGACAGCTCGCCGGCCCAGGCCGGGAGCGGACGCAGCTGCTCGGGCACGCGGCTGTCGTCGGCGCCGCCGGGGCGGGTGACGCGGAACTGCATCAGGTCGGCCGCCGGCGGGGCGTTGGCGCCGCGCGCGTCGGGCAGGCTCTCGCTGCGCAGCACGAGCTGCTGGCCCAGCTTGCCGGAGAAGTCCACGACGACCTCGGCGCGCTCGGCCGGCCCGAGCAGGATCTGGCGGCGGCGCAGCGGCGCGGGGAGCAGGCCGCTCTCCGTCGCGACCTGCACCATCTCGTCGCCCGAGGAGAGCGCGAAGTTGTAGGACGTGAAGTTGGCGGCGTTGAGGAGCCGCAGCCGGTAGCGCCGGGCGGCGACCTCGAAGTACGGCTGGACCACGCCGTTGACGAGCACCCGCTCGCCGACCACCTCGTCGCTGGGCGGGAGGCCGCCCTGGGGCGTCGCCGTGCCCAGGGCGCCGCCCTGGGGCTTGAAGAACGGGTCGGCCAGCTGGTTGTCGGCCAGGAACGAGCGGTCGACCACCATCAGCGGGACGTCGAACTCGCCGCGCGGCAGCGGCAGCGCGCCGTCCACGTCGTCGTCGACGATGAACATGCCCGCGAGGCCGTTCCACAGGTTGCGGCCCGTCACGTCGCAGCGGTGGTCGTGGTACCACTCGAACGCGGCGCGCTCGGGGCCGCCCGCCTCGCTCATGTCGTAGAGGTAGGTCCGTCGGCCGCCGGGCCCGATCAGCAAGTCGGTGCCGTAGCGCTCCTTCTCGGGCGTGTTCGGCGTGAGGTCGCAGATCGCCTCGGGGTTGTCGGCGGTGTGACCGCCGGGCTGGCCGTCCTCGGAGGAGCGCTGATGGCCGCCGTGGCGGTGGACCGTCAGATGGCCGGCCTGCTCGGGCAGCTCGTGGACGAAGGTGACGCGCGTCGGCCGGCCGCCGGGGCGCCGGATCGTCGGCCCGGGGAACGTGCCGTCGTAGGTCCACATGCGCGTCGGCGGGCCCTCGAGGATCGGCACGTCGGCTTCGACCATGCGGATCGTCAGGTCGTCGCCGGTCAGCACCTGCGGGATGCGCAGCGGCTGCGTGAACGGCCCGGCGGCCCGCGCGGCCGAGGTGCCGCGACCGGTCAGGCGCAGCGGCAGCGCCAGCGCGGCGCCGCCCGCGGCGGCGGCCGCCAGCAGGCGGCGGCGGGTCATCCGGCGCTCGCTCACCGGACGGTCAGGCTCCCCGTCATGCCGGGGTGGATCGAGCAGAAGAACTCGTACTGGCCGGGCGGTGCCTTCTCCGCACCGATCACCGGGACCGCCTGCCCGGCGCTGGCGCGCGGGCTGCGGAACAGCGCCCGTGAGTCCGGGCCCGTGGCCTTCGACGTGACGTCGTGGATCTGGACGTCGAGGTTGCGGAAGGCCAGCGTCTGGCCCTTCTGGATCGACATCACCGGAGTGGCGAAGCCGGCCGAGGTGGCGCCCGGCCCGGCGACGACGGCCGGATCGGAGTCCTTGGCCTCGGGCTCGTCGGTGCCCGGCAGCGGCGGCGCCTGGTCGGGCGGCGGCGAGCCCTTGCCGCCCAGGCGGTAGGCGATCAGGTAGCCGTCGGCGTTGCCCTGGGTCCCGACCGCCGCGTAGACGGTGTTGCGCGCGATCGCCGTGCCGGCGTAGGAGCCGACGTCGCCCTCCGTGCGGGTGCCGTCGTCGAGGCGCCGGCGCAGCAGGAAGGCGCCCGTGCCGGAGTCCAGCGCGTCGAGCATGCCGGCCCGGTCGACCGAGTAGACGACGCCGTTGGCGGTGGCCACCGGCTCGCCGTAGTGGGCGGCGTCGTTGAGCGGGGCCATCCAGGCGCGCCCGCCCGTCGCCTGGTCGGCCGCCCACAGGTAGCCGCCGGTGGTGATGGGGCCGTAGACGCGGCGGCCGTCGTAGGCCGTCGAGCCGACGATGCCGCCGACCAGGAAGCCGGGCGGCGAGAACGGCGCGGTCCAGATCCGCTCCATCGTCTTCGCGTCGAACACGTGGTAGACGCCGGACTTCTGCCCCGCGCCGACCGCCTTGCGTCCGCCGGGCAGCGTGATCAGGTTGGGCGAGGCGCCGAAGTCGAGGTCGAGCTCCACGCAGCCGTAGAGGACCGTCGGCGTGTCGGCGCACGGCACCTCGTCGAGCCCCGGCAGGTACTCCTCGGGCGAGCCCTTGTAGGAGCCGAGCACCTTGCCGAACTGCTCCGGCCGCGCGCGGTCGACGCCGACCTTGATCACCGCGTTGGCGTTGGCGTGCTCGGCTTCGGGCTTGAACGGGTTGCCGGTCGGGATGTAGGCGACCTTCTCGGCGGGGTCGATGGCCGGCGTCGCCCACACCGTGGCCCCGGCGAACTCGTCCTCGCGACCGGGCTCCGCGCACGTCGAGCTCGGGCACTGGGCGGGCGGGTGGATCGTCCAGGTCTTGCTCAGCAGGCCGCCGCTCGCGGCGTCGAGCATGACGACGCTGCCCTGGAACTTGTTGCGGTTGCGGTCGTCGCCGACGCCCTCGTTGCCCTCGGCGCCCCAGCCGGAGATCCCCATCACGAGGATCGCGTCGTCCTGGCGGAGCTGAAGGGTGTCGCGGTGCAGCGCGCGCCGCCCGCGGCGGCGCTTGCGGCCCTTGGTCCGGCAGGTCCGGTAGATCCGCGTCTCGCGCACCCGCTTGCCGTCCGCGGTGCGCGCGACGACGCGGACGGTGAAGCGGCCGCGCGGCAGCCCGCGCAGGTCGACCACCGCGCGCAGCCGGCGCCCCTTGCGGAAGGTCTTCACGCGCCTGCCGGCGACGAAGACGCGCGCGGAGCGCAGGCGCCGGCCCTTCGGCGCCCGCAGGCGGATCTCGAAGCGGCGGCGGCTGACGCAGCGACGCGCCTTCGCCCGGCCGGCCGCCTGCGGATCGTCGGGCGTCGGATCGAAGATCACCGGGCTGCCGTAGACGTCGGCGCCCGGCTGGAAGTCGAGCGGGCGGCGCGTCTCCCACACCGTGCGGCCGCTGAACTGGTCGAGCGCGACGACGTAGGGTCCCTCGCAGCCCTCGCCGTCGCACGGCTCGGAGGTGATGTTGGTGACACCGACGTACACGAGGCCGTCGGCCACCGCGACGGTGTTGTTGACCTCGCCGCGGGGCAGCTTGACCCGCCACACCAGCCGGCCGGTGTCGGCGTTGACGGCGTAGACGAAGCCGCCGGTGGTGCCGGCGAAGACGCAGCCGCCCGCGACGATCGGCGTGCCGACGAAGTCGCCCTTGCCGCCGACCTTGTTCGAGCTGAAGGTCCACGCCGGGCCGAGGGTCGAGACGTTGGCGCGGGTGATGGTCCTCTCGGCGTCCTGGGTGCGCGTGTTCGCGAGGTCGTGCCCGTAGCTCGGCCACTCGCCGCCGGCGGGGCTCGCGGGGTCGGGGGCGCAGGTCGCCGCCGCGCTCGCGGCCGGCGCTCCGGCCAGCGCGGCCGCCAGCACGGCCAGCGCGACCGCCCATCCCCCTCCCCGAGGCTGTCTGCAACGTCCTGCGATGTGCTGCAAGGTAGCGCAGCGCGCTACGGCGCGACGACGTTCCCCACGACCAGCCCGCGCACCAGCTCCATCGCCCGGTCGACGTCCGGCTCGTGGCCGGCGATCTGGTCGGCGTAGAGGAAGCCCTCGGCGAGGCGGACGATGGCGAACGAGAGCACGTCGGCGGGCAGGGCCAGCACGAGCCCGAAGCGCTGCTCCTCCTCCAGCAGCCGCCGCTGCGCGGCGACGAGCCCCGGCTGCACCGGCCCGTGCTTGGAGGTCAGCACGCGCAGCGCGATCTCGGGCTCCTGGTCGAGCAGGCGGCGCAGCGGCGCCTGCTCGTTGAAGCGCCGCAGGAGGTAGTCGTTGAGCTGCAGCACGCGCTCGATGCCCGTGGACCCGCTCGCCGCCGCGTGGGCGGCCGCGACGCCGAGGCGGGCGCGGTACCACAGCAGCGCGCCGAGCAGACGGTCGCGGCTGCCGATCCGCCGCCACAGCGTCGCCCGCGACATGCCGAGCGTCCGCGCCATCTCCCCCCTCTCCAGGCGCCGACACTCGAGGTAGTTGTGCAGCGCCAGCGAGAAGACGTCCGGCGGGACGTCGGCCGGCGGCCCGGCTCCCTCGGGCAGGATGACGGCCAGCGTCCGGGCCGGCGCGGGGGGCGATGGGCGCGGCGGCGACATGTGCGCGGGCGGATTCTAGGGGCGCGCGCCTGCGAAACACAATCTAGGATGTCGCGGCGATGCGCAGATCCTCACTCGCCCTCCTGCTGGCGACGGCCCTCGTGGCGGCGGCGGCGCCGGCGCCGGCCGCGGCCCAGCTCGACGGCGTCTCGGGCCCCGAGGCCCAGCGGACGGTCGACCTCGCCGGGCGCTGGGACTTCACGCCGCGCGGGGGCGCCCGCACGACGATCGCGGTGCCCGGCGGCGGCTGGTACAAGCAGGGCTTCGACGTCCCCGCGGCGACCTACGAGCGCCGCATCGAGGTCCCCGACGTCGCCCCCGACCAGGTGACCGCGCTGGAGCTCGGCGCGGTCAACCACGAGGCGACCGTGTCCGTCGACGGCCGGCGGGTCGGGACGCAGACGACCTCCTACACGCCGCAGACCTGGGACCTGTCGGCGTTCGTGCGCCCCGGCGGGACCCACGTGCTGCGCATCGACGTGCGGGGACGCCAGGGCCTCGTGTCCGGCCCGGGCGAGGGGTCGCCCACGGTGCCCGGCTACGCGGGGCCGACCTACACGGTGCCCGTCGGCGTCGAGTGGAGCGAGGGCGTCGCCCAGGGGATCTTCCGCTCCGCCCGCCTCGCCGTGTACCCGAGCGTGCACATCGCGGGCGCCCACGTGCGCACCTCGGTCGCCGACCATGCTCTCGCCTACGACGTGTGGATCCGCAACGCCGGCGCCACCGCGCGGACCGTGCGGCTGGAGGGGGCGCTAGACTCGGCGAGCGGCGCGCGCTGGGACTACCCGTCGCTGCCCGATCAGGTCCTCAGCGTCCCGGCGCGCGAGACCCGCCGCGTCTCCGTGACCGCGCCGTGGCGGCTGCCGCGCGCCTCGTGGTGGTGGCCCAACGTCCCCTACCGGCCGGGCTACCGCGCACAGCTGCACGACCTCGCGCTGCGGCTGCGCGACGCGCCGTCCAGGCTCGGGCTCCCCGGCCAGCGCCGCTGCCTGAGCCGCCGCCGCTTCCGGATCCGCCTGCGGCGCGGGCTGCGGCGGGCGCGGGTGACCGTGGCGGGCCGCCGGGTGCGGGTGGCGCGGCGGCGCGGGCGGCTGACCGCGCTGGTCGACCTGCGCGGGATGCCGCGGCGGCGGGTGACGGTCCGGGCGGTCGGGGTGACGCGTCGCGGCAGGCGCATCCGCGAGCGCCGGCA
>DASVQH010000505.1:0-3628 GCA_036389195.1 Solirubrobacteraceae bacterium | reverse complement strand
CCCCGCCAGGCGCGGCACGACCGTGCGCACGGCCTCGAGCAGCGCCTCGATCTCGGCGTCCCCGGTGGCCAGCGACGCGCACCCGACGCCGCGCGGGTCGATCAGGACGCCCTCCGTGTAGAGCGCCAGGAACAGCCGGTGGCGAAGGAGCGGGTCCGACGCGAGCATGTCGCGGTAGCTGCGGACCGGCCGGTCGGTGAAGTGGATCGCGAACAGCGAGCCCAGGCCGGTGACCTGCACCGCGTGCCCGGCCGCGGAGATCGCCTCGGCGAGCCCCTCGCGCACCGCGGCGCCGCGGCGGTTGAGCTCGGCGATCGCGGCACGGTCGAGCACGTCGAAGGTCGTCTCCCCGGCCACGAGGCTCACCGGGTTGGCGTTCAGGCTGCCGGGGTGCGGGATCGGGGGCCTGGGGCGGTCCTGCGTCGGGTCGTAGAGCGCCATCACGTCGGCGCGGCCGCCGAAGACGCCGAGCGGGAAGCCGCCCCCGATCGCCTTGCCCAGGCAGGTGAGGTCGGGCGTGACGCCGTAGTGCTCCTGGGCGCCGCCGTAGGCGACGCGGAGGCTGATGACCTCGTCGAAGATCAGCAGCATCCCGTGGCGCCGCGTCACCTCGCGCAGCATCTCCAGGTAGGCGGGCTCGGCCGCGATCATGCCCGCCGAGCCCATCACCGGCTCGACCACGACCCCCGCGATCTCGGCGGCCTGCTCCTCGATCAGGCGCCGGGCGGTCGCCACGTCGTTGAACGGCACGACCACGACGTTCTCGACCGTGCCGGGCGCGAGGCCCGACGAGCCGGCGACCGCGGCGGGGCGCTGCGCGTCGCCCACCTGCTCGAGCCGCGAGTTGTTGCTCACGAGCGCGGCGTCGAACGACCCGTTGTAGCCGCCCTCGACCTTGACGATCTTGCCCCGGCCGGTGAAGGCGCGAGCGGCGCGGTAGGCCTGCAGGACCGCCTCGGTCCCGGAGCTGGTGAAGCGGACCTGCTCGAACGACGGGATGCGCTCGCACAGCTTGCGGGCGAAGGTGATCTGGGGGACGGTCGGCCCCGGGAACGACGTGCCGCGGTCGAGCTGCGCCTTGACGGCGGCGAGCACGCGCTCGTCGGCGTTGCCGAGCGGCAGCGTCGAGTGGTTGCTGGTGAAGTCGACCAGATCGTTGCCGTCGATGTCGCGGACGCGCGCGCCGCGCCCCTCGACCATCACCGCGGGGTAGGGGCGGTGGAACAGCGGGGTCCGCGAGTCGGCGCCCGGGAGGTACCGGCGGCCCTCGCTGAAGAGGCGCCCGGACTCGGGGGTCCGGGCGACGTAGGCGTCCTCTTCGGGCGACGTCGGGACTGGCGGCTGAGGCTCCGGGCGGGTCATCACACGCGCCGCCGCAGCGGCCGGCGGCACTCTATCAGCGGTCGGACGGGCGCCCCGGGGCTACGGATCGCCGTGGTTCAGCGAGCGGCGGACGACCTCGCGGGCGATCTGGCCGGCCGTCCAGCTCTTGCCCTTGCCCTTGCCCTTGCCTTTGACCGGCAGCTCGAGCAGGGTCTTCGCGGCGTCGGACGCGCGGGCGGCCGCGGAAGCCGGAGCCGGCTTCGGCTCCGGCGCGAGGGCCGGCGCGCGGATCGCCGCCGGGGCCTTGACGACGGCCGGCGCGACCGGCTCCTCGAGCACCGGCGCACCGGCGCGCAGCGGGTTGTCCACGAAGCGCGCGCCGCTGTAGACGGCCTCCTCGAGCACCTCCGGCCACAGGTGCTCGATCAGCCGGTAGACCACGGTCCCGGCGGCGCGCTCCGGCAGCGGCCGGGCCATCAGCAGCTTCAGGAGGTTGCGGCAGTTGTAGAGGACGTACGTGTTGTGGCTGACCTTCATCCCCCGGACCATCCCGCCGTGGAAGCCGCCCAGCCGGTGCTCCCAGTAGAAGAGGTCGGTGTAGTGGATGTCCAGCTTGCGCTCGGGGGTGAACTCGGTGACCGCCAGCATCTCCTCGAAGTAGGGCTCGAACTCCGCCGCCGTGCCCTGGCGGAAGAGCCGCGAGAGCTTGTGGGCGGTGAACCTGTCCGGGTGGTTGACGCGGTTCTTGAGGTAGAAGCCGCGCATCGTCTCCAGGACGTTCGAGCGGATGTGCAGGTGGCCCTCGGGGTAGCGCGGCACGATCCCGGCGTTGAACTTCCCGTTGCCCTGGGCGCCGTCGTGGGTGCGTCGCCAGAGCTCCAGGAACGCGGGGTCGAGCTTCTCGGCCCGGCTGACGCGCCAGGTCTCGTGGGTCAGCCCGAGGCGCGCGGCGAGCTTCTCGGCGACGGCCACGTCGTTCTCGTGCACCGGGTTGCCCCAGACGACGTACGTGAAGTACCGCATCCGGTCCTTGACCTCGCGGGTCGCGGCCAGCGTGAGCCGCGAGTCCAGGCCGCCCGTGAGCGAGACGATGCAGGGCATCCGCTCGGTCAGCCAGCGGCACTGGGCGGTCAGCATCGGCGCGGTCCGCTCGACGATCTCGTCGACCTCGACGGTCCCGAGCGGCTCGCGCGGGAAGAAGCGCTCGACGGTCAGCGTGCCCGCGTCGAGCGCCGTGTTCGGCGTGAGGATCCGCACCTCGTCGTAGAGCGTGCGCAGCCCGGGGAAGTAGATCCCGCCGGCGTCGAGCTTCTCGTGGCCGAGCCAGGCGCGCCCCCACTCGCTGGCCCGATAGCCGCCGAGCTCGGCCATCAGCGCGGGATGCGAGGCCAGGAACGGCGCGCGGCCCGAGACGTCGTAGCAGACGCTCTCGATGCCGGTGGCGTCCTGCAGGACGCGCAGCCGGCCCTCGCTCAAGGCGAAGATGACGTGGGCGCCGCTGAGGCGGTCGATGGCGTCGAGGAACCGCGCCCACGACGCGTCGAGGTCGTGCGCGAGGCCGGCGACGACCTCGTCCTGGCCCAGCTCGGGCCGCTCGACGTCCATGGCGATGCCCAGCAGCAGCAGCGCGGACCCGCCCGCGCGCGCCTCGGAGGCGGCGTACGTGTCGTCGTGGCGGACCTCCAGCGGCCCGATCGCGCGCGCCGTCCACGCCGCGACGGTCGCGGACAGGTCGTCGGGGCCGCCGGCCAGCACGCCCGGGTCGGCAGTGGCCACCCAGCCACCTCGATACAAGCCGCTCCCCGCCATCCGACGGGGAAGCTAGCACGGTCCGGTACGGTCATCGCCCGTGCGGATCTGCATGCTGCTGGAGCGCGAGGACGTCCGCAGCGACGGCCGCGTCCGGCGCGAGATCCGGGCGCTGACCGGCGCGGGCCACGACGTGGTCCTGCTGCACCGCGGCCCGGCCGCGCACGGCGACGGCGAGCGCCTCGACGGCGCCCGGCTGCGCAGCGTCGAGCCGCGCGGCCGCGCCCGCCGCCTGCTCGCCGCGCTGCCCGGGCCGGCGCTGCGCGCGGTCCGGCTGGTCCGCTACGTCGCCGCGGCGGTGCGCGAGCGCCCCGCCGCCGTCCACGCCCACGACGTGGCCATGCTGCCGTCGGGGTGGGCGGCCGCGCGCCTGGCGCGCGCCGCGCTCGTCTACGACACGCACGAGTACGCGGCCGGCGTCCCGTACCACGGCCGCGGCGCCCGCCTCGCGGTCCGGGCGGTCCAGCGGGCGCTCGTCCCGCGCTGCGCCGCGGTC
>DASVQH010000504.1:0-6724 GCA_036389195.1 Solirubrobacteraceae bacterium | reverse complement strand
CCCGGACCGGGCGGAGATCTGGGTCAACGCGACCGAGGCCGCGCGCTGGCCGACCCGCCGGCGCTTCACCGTCGGGCACGAGCTCGGCCACCTCCGCCTGCACCAGCACCACGAAGCGACGGTGTGGTGCCGGACGGGGTGCGTCGAGGAAGCTGCCGCTCGCGGTGCGGCGCTCCCCGTCGAGGAGGCGGAGGCCAACCAGTTCGCAGCCGCCCTGCTCATGCCGGCGCGGCTGGTGCGGGAGCACTACCGGCGCGACGGCGACTTCTCCGCGCTGTGCCGGCGCTTCGGGGCGTCGGGGAGCGCGATGGGCAAGCGGCTGCACCAGGTGGTCTGAGGCGGCCGCGGCCGCTCGCACAAGTTTCCGGCGGGGCGTTCCGTTGAGTACACGGGAGATCGGTGTGGCGGGGGACCCGCGGCGCGTCAGGTCTTCGTCCTGCCCCGCGACCTGAGCGACACGATGTTCCGACTCTCCGACGACCAGCAGCTGGTCCTCTCCGCCAGCGACCTCACCGCCTACCTCGCCTGCCGGCATCTCGTCGAGCAGAAGCGCGGGGTCGCGCTCGGCGAGCGGGCGAAGTGGCATGCCCCGGCGGATCCGCACGCCGACCTGGCCCGCACGCACGGCGACGCGCACGAGCGCGCCATCCTGCGCGAGCTGGCGTCCCGGCTCGGCGATTGCGTGGATCTGTCGGCCGGCCCCGTCCACAGCCGCGAGGGGCTGCAGGCGCAGGCCGATCGCACCGCCGCGGCCATGCGCGCCGGCGTCCCGCTCATCTTCCAGCCCCAGTTCTTCGACGGCCGCTGGCAGGGGCGGCTCGACTTCCTGCGCCGCGTCGACATCCCGTCCGGCCTCGGGGCCTACGGCTACGAGGTCGTCGACACGAAGCTCGCCCGGCAGGTGAAGCCCTACGTCGTCCACCAGCTGTCGCTGTACACGCGGCTGCTCGCCACCGTCCAGGGCTTCGCGCCACCCGGCGCGTACGTGATCCTGGGCGACGGCTCCGAGCAGCTCGTCGAGCTCGGGCGCTACGCCGCCCTCCACCGCTACGTCACGGGGCAGCTCGAGCGGCTCGTCGAGGAGCCCGCGCGCGTCACCTATCCGGAACCGGCGGCGCACTGCCGGCTCTGCGACCTCGATCTCGAGTGCCGGACGCGCCGCCGCGCCGACGACCACCTGAGCCTCGTCGCCGGTGCGCGCCGCGAGCAGCGGGCGCGCCTCGCCGAGCTGGGCATCACGACCGTCCACGAGCTGGCCGCCGCGCCCGCCGGCCTGCCGGCCGGCAAGCTCGGCGAGGATCGCTTCGACGTGCTGCGCCACCAGGCGGCGCTCCAGGTCCGCACCTGGGAGGACGGCGGGCGCCACCATCGCCATCTGGCGGCCCGGTACGACCGCGGCTACGCACGCCTGCCGCGCCCCGACGCCGGTGACGTCTTCTTCGACCTCGAAGGCGACCCGTACGTGGGCGCCGACGGCGGCATCGAGTACCTGTGGGGCTGGTGCACCGCCGACGGCGCCTACGACTGCCTGTGGGCGCACGACGCCGAGTCGGAGAAGGCGGCGCTCGAGTCCTTCGTCGACTTCGTGACCGCCCGGCGGCGTTCGCATCCGGGCCTCCGGGTCTTCCACTACGCCCCGCACGAGTCCTCGAAGCTGCTGTCGCTGGCCCAGCGGTACGGGACGCGCGAGCGGGAGGTCGACGTCCTGCAGGCGGAAGGGGTGCTCGTCGACCTGTACGCGATCGTCCGGCAGGCGGTGCAGGTCGGCGAGGAGTCCTACGGCCTCAAGCGGCTCGAGCGGCACACCGGCTTCGTCCGCCGGGAGACGACCGTTCGCGAGGGCGGCGGCTCGATCGTCGCCTACGAGCGCTGGCTGGAGACCGGGGACGGATCGCTCCTCGCCGCCATCCGCGCCTACAACCGCGAGGACTGCCTCTCCACGCTCGTCCTGCGCGACTGGCTGCTCGACCCGATGAAGGCCGAGGCGGCGCGCGAGCTCGGCGTCGACTTCGCCGGGTTGGCGCCGGAGGAGGAGAAGTCCTACGCACCGCCCGACTGGGCGGTCGAGCTGCAGGCGATCGCCGACCGGCTGATGGACGGCCTGCCGGCCGACTCCGCGGGCGACGACGCCGCGATGGCCGAGCGGCGCCTCCTCGCCCAGCTGCTGCTCTTCCATCACCGCGAAGCCAAGCCGGCGTGGTGGCGGTTCTTCGCGCTGCAGGAGATGTCGAGCGAGCGCCTGATCGACGAGCGCGACGCGATCGGCGGCCTCCACCTCGACCCGGCGGACCGTCCGGTCCGCGCCAACGCGCGATCCACCGACTGGACGCTGCGGTTCCCACCCCAGGAGGTCAAGATCGATGGCGACCAGTACCACGATCCGGCGACCGGCAGGTCGCTGAACGTGCAGGCCCTGGAGGACGACCGGGTCGTCATCCGGCGCAGCACGGCCGACGGGAAGCCCACCGCGACGGCGCTGATCGGATCCGGGGCGATCCCGGCCAAGGCGATGCGGGAGGCGCTCCAGGCGCTGGGCTCCGGACTGCTCGACGGGGAGCTCCACCCGCCTGCCCGCTCGATCCTGCGGCGGCTCGCGCCGCGGCTGGCCGGCGGCCGCCCGTTCCTGCAGGTCGGCGATCCCGGGCTCGGCGAGATGGCCACCGCGGGGCTCGAGCTGCAGGGCGGTCACCTCGCCGTGCAGGGGCCGCCCGGCACCGGGAAGACCTGGCGGGGCGCCCGGATGATCGTCGCCGCGCTCGCGGCGGGAAGGCGCGTCGCCGTGACCGCCCAGAGCCACGCCGCCATCCAGAACCTCCTCGCCGCGGTCGAGGAAGCCGCGCACGAGGCGGGCCTCCGGTTCCGCGGCATCTACAAGGGGGCGGGCTACGGGTCGGTGCGCGGCCTGATCGAGGTCACCGACGACAACGCGGCGACCGAGGCCGACGGGTTCGACCTCGTCGCCGGCACCGCGTGGCTCCTCACCCGCGAAGGTCACCGCGGCAGGTACGGGCTGGTGTTCGTCGACGAGGCCGGTCAGTACTCGCTCGCCAACGCGCTGGCCGTCTCGCTGTGCGCCGACGGCATCATCCTGCTCGGCGACCCGCAGCAGCTGCCGCAGGTCACCCAGGCCTCGCATCCGGACGGCGCCGGCGCGTCGGTCCTCGAGCATCTCCTGAACGGGCTGAGCACCATCCCGGCGGACCGCGGCTACTTCCTGACCGCGACGTGGCGGATGGCCCCCGAGATCACCGCGTTCGTGTCCGAGCGCAGCTACGGGCGGCGGCTGCGCTCGCGCGACGCCTGCTCCGAGCGGCGCGTGACGGCGTCCGGTTCGCTGGACGGCGCGGGCCTGCGGGCGCTCGCCGTCGAGCACGAGGGCCGCAGCCAGAGCTCGCCCGAGGAGGCCGCGGCCATCGCCGCGGCGTGCCGGGAGCTCCTGGCCGGCGGGACGGTCACCGACGACGAAGGCGTCGCGCGGGCGCTGCGACCGGACGACCTCATGGTCGTCGCTCCGTACAACCTCGCGGTGCGGTGCATCCGCGACGCCGTGCCGCCGCGCGTCCGGGTCGGGACGGTCGACAGGTTCCAGGGCCAGGAGGCGCCCGTCGTCTTCTACGCCATGACCTGCTCGTCGGGCGAGGACGTCCCGCGCGGGCTCGACTTCCTGTTCAACCGGAACCGGCTCAACGTGGCCGTGTCGCGGGCGCAGTGCATCGCGGTGCTGGTGCACTCGCCGCGGCTGCTGGAGGCGAACTGCCCGACGCTCGCGGCGATGGAGCTGGTCGACGGAGCGTGCCGGTTCGTGGAGCTCGCGAGCGAAGCGAACGCCCGGCTGACGAGGGGAGCGACGGCTCGATGACGCTGGACGACGTCCAGGCGGCCTGGTCCGGCAAAGCCGGCGAGCGAGCGCGCGGCGAGGTCGACGCATGGCACGCCAAGCGGGAGCAAGCGCTCCCGACCCTGCGGGAGTTCTTCGGCCGCTTCACCGACGGGCAGCTCGACACGACGGCCTTCAGGTCGGCCACGGACTCGTGGGCGAAGTCGGAGCCGTGGTGGGGGTTCCAGGGCACCGCGCTGATGTTCTTCACGCAGCTGTGGAAGAGCGCAGCCGAAGACGACCTGGCCCCGGTCCTTCGCGCCGTCCTGCGGAGCCCGGACGACGACGCCGACTGCCGCGAGAAGATCGAGTCCTTCCGGGTCTTCGTCAGCGCCACGCGCGACCGAGCGAAGGATCTGGGTCGCACGCAGCCGCAGCTGGGCCGCATCAATTTCTTCCTCTCGTTCTTCTGGGAAGCGCAAGCTCGCGAGAAGTGGCCGATCTACTACCCGAACTCGCGCGACGTCCTGGTGCGTCACGGGCTGCTCGTCCTCAGCGGCTCCCCGGCGGACGACTACCTCGCCTACCGGGACGCGATGTTCGCGCTGGCCGAGCGCTTCGGCACGTCCATCTGGGTCGTCGAGACCCTCCTGTGGTACCTCGGCGCCGGCGCGGACGAGCTGGACCCGCTCCCCGAAGGCGGCGCGCCGGCCGGTGAGGACGCGGTGACGGACATCTACAGCGCCTATCGCGCTCGCGAGCTGATCTTCCCGGACGAGGTCGTCACCTCGCTGGCCCTGAGCCTCCTGACCAAGCGCTTCCTCATCCTCAGCGGGATCTCGGGTACCGGCAAGACGAAGCTCGCGCAGGGTCTCGCGGCCCACCTCGAGGCCTTGGTCGGCGGATCGCAGACCGTGACGGTCGCCCCCGAGGACGGCGAGGACGCGATCCACGTGCAGCTGACGGCGCCCCGGATCAAGCGGCTCCTGCTCGACGTCCGGCCGACGCAGGAGGAGTTCCTCGACCTGCCGGAGCGCGGGGACCAGCGCACCTACGACGCGGTGCAGCTCCCCAACGGCCAGGTCGGGCAGGTGCGGGTGAGCAACTTCAACTTCGCCGACCCGACGCGCCACCTCGTCCGCCTGCGCTTCAAGGGAGCGGCGAAGGACTGGCTCGGGACGCTCCAACCGGGCGATCTCCTGGCCGTCGACCTCGACGGCAACGGCGCGGTGATCGGCTTGCGTCGAGTCGACGCCGAGGTCCAGGAGGTCGATGCGCCGTCGCGGCACCGGATCATCCCGGTGAAGTCGGACTGGACGGACGCCCGCGGCTTGCTCGGGTATCACAACCCGCTGACCGGTCGCTACGTGCGCACGCCGCTCATCGATCTGCTGCTCGCCGCGAGCGAGGACCCCTCGCGGCCGTATGTGGCGATCCTCGACGAGATGAACCTGGCGCGCGTCGAGTACTACCTCTCGGACTTCCTGAGCGCGATGGAGAGCGGGGAAGCCATCCCGCTGCGGTCACGCGACGAGCTCACCGCGGACGAGCTCGAGGATCTGGACGACGTACCCGACGACATCCTGGTGCCCCCGAACCTGACCTTCGTCGGGACGGTGAACGTCGACGAGACGACGCACGCCTTCAGTCCCAAGGTCCTCGACCGGGCCAACGTCATCGAGTTCAACGAGGTCGACGTCGGGCAGGCGCTGGGCGCGGACGCGGTTGCGACGCCCTCCCCGTTCCGTCTCACGACCGACGTCCTGCCCGCCTGGTTCATCGACGACGAGAACCGAGCAGCGGCGGCACGTCAGCGCGCGATCGACGAGGCGAGCTTCGGAACGTGGCTCTCGGATGTCCACGGACTGCTCGCGCGGTACGACCTGCACTTCGGGTATCGCGTGATCAACGAGGTCGCCGTCTACGTCGGCCATGCGCTCGAGCTCGTCGAGGGCGACCCCGATTCGATCGTCGTGACGGCGTTCGATCTGCAGCTGCTGCAGAAGGTGCTGCCGAAGCTGGTGGGGGGACGGGAGCTGGAGGAGCCGCTGGCGGAGCTCCTGCGGTACGCGGTCGAGGCGGAGGTCGGCGGCCCGGTCGGACCGGACGCAGCCCTGTCCCTGGCTGCGGTGGCGCTCGGGCTCGCCTCCGGCGACTCGCCCGCCCCCAAGTTCCCGCGGACGACGCGCAAGCTGCACCGGATGCTCACCGTCCTGCGGCGCACCGGCTTCGTCGCGGCGCTGCAATGACCTCGGTCGACTGCGGCCCGTACACGATCGAAGATCCGAAGGCGGTGCTCGCCGACGGAGCCGTCGAGCTCGTCGCCGAGCACGAGTACGTCGTCCGCTTCGCACCCGAGGCCCCCCGTGACGTCCTGCGCGGCGCGCTCACGGTGTACCGCGGCGGCGAGGACCGGGGCGGCCTGCGGTTCGGCGAGTACTTCGGCGACGCCGAGCTGGGCGGGCGCATCCTGCGGGTCACGAGCCCGCGGCTCTCGCCGCAGGCCAACGCGCGGATGCTCCATGAGGTGGCTGAGCGGTTGTCGGCCCTGCCGTTCCGGGCCCCCGCCGTCACCGGTCACGGCTACGCGCGCGATGTCCTGAGCGGGCCCGACGTGCTGTACCAGTCCTACGCCGTGTTCCGTCACGCGATGGCCGGAGGGCCGCCGCACGACCTCCCGGCCGCCATCGAGCGCATCCTCGCCCGGCCTCACGAGCGGCTGGTCGACGAGCAGGAGGTCCGTCCGCTGGCGCACGCGCTCGACGTCGACGGGAGAACGCTGCTGGAAGTCGCGTCGCGCCCCGATCGGCTTGTCGCGCTTCCCGCGACGCACCCGCTCGCGCGTTCCCCGGGCGCGGTGGCGCTGGGGGGCCGCTTGCCGACGCAGCTGCGTGTACGACGGCCGCA
>DASVQH010000503.1:0-7831 GCA_036389195.1 Solirubrobacteraceae bacterium | reverse complement strand
CCCGCGGCGCCGACCAACTTCGGCGGCGGCTTCGTCGACACCGGCACGTTCGACGCGCCGGGGACGTCCGTGGCGTTCTCCACCGCGCCGCTGGCCGAGGACACCGACGTGGTGGGCATCCCGCAGCTGCGCCTCGCCAAGCTCGACGCGCCGAGCTTCGCCGCGTCACAGGGGACCGACCCGGCGGGCAAGCTCGTGGTCTTCGCGAAGCTCTACGACGTCGCGCCCGACGGCAGCGCGGTGCTGCCGCGCAACCTCGTCTCGGCCGCGCGGATCGCCGACGTGACCAAGCCGGTGGCGATCGAGCTGCCCGGGATCTCCCACCGGTTCGCCAAGGGCCACCGCCTGCGGCTCGTGCTGGCCACGACCGACGTCACGTACCGCAACTCCGTGGCGCCCGGACCGGTCACGGTGACGGTCGACCCGGCCGCGCCGAGCACGCTGACCATCCCCCGCCTGGGCGCGCAGATCGGCGCCACGGGCAGCGGACCGTCGGGCACGACGCGCTTCGAAGGGCCCGAAGGGCCGGTGCAGCGCCCCGGCGCGGGCGGGCCGCCGGCCGCGCCCGCCGCCGCCAAGCTGCCCAGCGCCCGCTCGTGCCGCAGCAAGCGCCGCTTCCGCATCCGCCTGCGCCGCCTGCGCCACGACCGCATCCGCTCCGCGCGGGTGACCGTCAACGGCAAGCGGGTCAAGGTCGTGCGCGGGAAGCGCCGGCTGCGCGCGCCGGTCGATCTGCGCGGCCTCCCCAAGGGCACCTACCGCGTGATGGTGACGCTCCGCACCGCGCGCGGGCGCACGCTGCGCAGCGTGCGGACGTACCACACCTGCGTGCCGGGGAAGAAGAAGCACCGCCGCAAGCACCACCGCGGCTAGGCCGCGCTCAGCTCGACCGCGGATCCTCAGCGAGCTCTCAGGCGACTCCGGGCCGTTTCGCAGACGGCCCGCCCAGCATGGCGTGCACTCCCCAACCACCAGGAGGCACCACCCGTGCTGAGCACCACCACCATCCGCAAGTCGGCCCTGACCGCCGCCGCCATCGGGGCCCTGGGCCTCGGCGGGGCCGCGCTCGCCGGCGCCGCCGACACCACCGCGTCGCAGGGCTCCGGTTCGAGCGGCACGCCGCAGTCGCGCCCGCAGCGCGAGGCGCTGTCGAGCGAGGTCGCCGCCAAGGTCAAGGCCGCCGCGCTGGAGAAGGTCCCGGGCGCGACCGTCCTGCGCACCGAGTCGGGCGGGCCGTACGACTCGGCCTACCACGCCCACGTCAAGACCAGCGGCGGGACGCTGAAGGTCGTGCTGGTCGACGCGTCCTTCGAGGCCACGGCGGTGCAGGCCGACCGCGGCCCCGGCGGCAGGGGCGGCCCCGGCGGCGGCCGGCACGGCCACGGCGGCCCCGGCCGCGGCGAGACGGCGCTGACCGGCGACACCAAGGAGAAGGTCGAGGCCGCCGTGCTCGCCAGGTACGCGGGCGCGACGATCGTCCGCACCGAGACCAACGGCGACGGCGCGGCGCCGTACGAGTCCCACATCACGACGAGCGCCGGCGAGGAGCTCGAGGTCCTCGTCAGCAAGGACTTCAAGGTCCTCGACGCGCGCGAGCGGCCCGCCCGCCCGTAGGCGGACGACGAGAGGCCGGCGGGCATCTGCCGGGCGCGGGGACGGCGGCGGGTCACGCAGCTCGCTTCCGGCCCCGCGCCCACCGCTCGCGCCGGCGGCCGGTGTCGGGTGTCGGACACGGCGCCCGCACACGCACACGGGCGTCTAGACTGAAGGGCGTTCGGCCGCTGCCAGGTGGCCGCGCAGGGTGCAGCATGACGGTGGACCGAGGGCGTGCGACGCGCGCTGACGGGACGACCGATCTCCCCGTCGTTCTCAGGAGGCAGGTTGTCGTGGCGTCCATCGAGTCACCCCCGTACGAGCCCTTCTCGGTGTCCGTCGTGCCGCACCGACGCGCCGTCGGCCTGGCCCCCTGCGGCGAGCTCGACCTGAGCGCGGCCGAGGAGCTGGAGCACGAGGCACGCGCGCTCACCCAGGCGGGGTTCGCCGAGCTCGTCGTCGACCTGCGCCGGGTCGCCTTCATCGACTCCGCCGGCCTGCGCGTGCTGCTGACGCTGCGCAACGACGCGCAGCGCCACGGGCACGGCTTCGAGCTGGTGGCGGGCCGGCCGCAGGTCCAGCGGATCTTCGAGATCACGTCGACGCGCGAGCTGTTCGCCTGGCGCGCCGAGTGGCCGACGCAGCCGGCGGCCTAGCCACCCGCCCGCGTCACCTGCCACCATCGCGGCGGTGACGAGCCGGCCGCAGCACCTCGACGACCTCGCGCGCCTGCGCCGCGTGCGCGACCGGATCGACCGCGAGTACGCCCGGCCGCTCGACGTCGAGGCGCTCGCCCGCGGCGCGCACATGTCGGCCGGCCACCTCAGCCGCCAGTTCCGGCTCGCCTACGGCGAGTCGCCGTACAGCTACCTGATGACGCGCCGCATCGAGCGCGCGATGGCGCTTCTGCGGCGCGGCGACCTCAGCGTCACCGAGGTCTGCTTCGCGGTCGGCTGCTCGTCGCTCGGCACGTTCAGCACCCGCTTCTCCGAGCTGGTGGGTATGCCGCCCAGCGCGTACGCGCGCGAGGCGGCGCGCGCGACGGCCGGGATGCCGTCGTGCGTCGCCAAGCGCGTGACGAAACCGGTCAGGAATCGAGAAGCGCGCCCGCTCGACCCGGCCTAGGGTTCCGGCCATGGACCTCACCATCCACATGAGCTTCCTCCCCCACGACGACCCGGAGGCGTCGCTGGCCTTCTACCGCGACACGCTCGGCTTCGAGCTGCGCAACGACGTGGGCTACAACGGGATGCGCTGGCTGACGGTCGGCCCGCCCGGCCAGCCGGGGACGTCGATCGTCCTGCACCCGCCCGCCGCCGACCCCGGCATCACCGACGACGAGCGCCGGACCATCGCCGAGATGATGGCCAAGGGCACCTACGGCCACATCATCCTGGCCAGCCCCGACGTCGACGCGGCCTTCGCGCAGGTGCAGGCCGGCGACGCCGAGGTCGTGCAGGAGCCGACGGACCAGCCGTACGGCGTCCGCGACTGCGCCTTCCGCGATCCCGCGGGCAACCTGGTCCGCATCCAGGAGGTGCGCTGAAGGCCATGGCAACGGTCGTCGCCGCCGACAGCCACGAGCTGATCCGCGTCCACGGGGCGCGGCAGAACAACCTCAAGGACGTCAGCCTCGAGCTCCCGAAGCGCCGGCTCACGGTGTTCACCGGCGTCTCGGGCTCGGGCAAGAGCTCGCTGGTCTTCGGCACGATCGCCGCGGAGTCCCAGCGGCTGATCAACGAGACCTACAGCGCCTTCCTCCAGGGCTTCATGCCGACGCTGGCGCGGCCCGACGTCGACGTGCTCGACGGGCTGACGACCGCGATCCTCGTCGACCAGCAGCGACTGGGCGCCGACGCCCGCTCCACCGTGGGCACCGCCACGGACGCCAACGCGCTGCTGCGCATCCTCTTCTCCCGGCTCGGGCAGCCGCACATCGGCGGGCCCAGCGCCTTCGCCTTCAACGTCCCCTCGGTCCGGGCCAGCGGCGGGATCACCGTCGAGCGCGGCAACCGCCGGACCGTCAAGGCGAGCTTCGAGCGCACCGGCGGCATGTGCCCGCGCTGCGAGGGCATGGGCAGCGTCAGCGACTTCGACCTCTCCCAGCTCTACGACGACTCGAAGTCGCTCAACGAGGGCGCGCTCACCGTCCCCGGCTACAGCATGGACGGCTGGTACGGCCGCATCTACCGGGGCTCAGGCTTCCTGGACCCCGACAAGCCGATCGCCAGGTACTCCAAGCGCGAGCTCCACGACCTCCTCCACAAGGAGCCGACGAAGATCAAGGTCGACGGCATCAACCTCACCTACGAGGGCCTGATCCCGAAGATCCAGAAGTCGATGCTGTCCAAGGACGTCGAGGCGCTGCAGCCGCACGTCCGGGCGTTCGTCGAGCGGGTGGTCACGTTCTCGGTCTGCCCCGAGTGCGACGGCACGCGGCTCGCCGAGGGCGCCCGCGCGTCGAAGATCGACGGCGTCAACATCGCCGACGCCTGCGCGATGCAGGTCTCGGACCTGGCCACGTGGGTCCACGGCCTCGAGGAGCCGTCGGTGGCGCCGCTGCTGGCGTCGCTGCGCGGGACGCTCGACGCGTTCGCCGAGATCGGGCTCGGGTACCTGTCGCTCGACCGGCCGTCGGGCACGCTGTCGGGCGGCGAGGCGCAGCGCGTGAAGATGATCCGCCACCTCGGCTCCTCGCTCACCGACGTCACCTACGTCTTCGACGAACCCACCGCCGGGCTGCACCCGCACGACGTGCAGCGGATGAACGACCTGCTGCTGCGGCTGCGCGACAAGGGCAACACGGTGCTCGTGGTCGAGCACGAGCCCGACACGATCGCCGTCGCCGACCACGTCGTCGACCTCGGCCCGGGCGCCGGCACGGGCGGCGGCGAGATCGTCTTCGCGGGCTCGGTCGACGGCCTGCGGGCGAGCGGGACGCTGACCGGGCGCCACCTCGACGACCGGGCGGCGCTGAAGACCTCGGTGCGGACGCCGTCGGGCACGCTGGAGGTGCGCGACGCCCGGGCCAACAACCTGCAGGGCGTCGACGTCGACATCCCGCTCGGCGTGCTGGTCGTCGTGACCGGGGTGGCCGGCTCGGGCAAGAGCTCGCTGATCGCCGGCTCGGTCTCGGGCCGCGACGGGGTGGTGTCGATCGACCAGGCGCCGATCCGCGGGTCGCGACGCAGCAACCCGGCGACCTACACCGGCCTGCTCGACCCCATCCGCAAGGCGTTCGCCAAGGCCAACGGCGTCAAGCCGGCCCTCTTCAGCGCCAACTCGGAGGGCGCCTGCCCGACCTGCAACGGCGCGGGCGTCACCTACGTCGACCTGGCGATGATGGCCGGCGTCGCCACCACCTGCGAGGACTGCGGCGGCCGGCGCTTCGAGGCGTCGGTCCTCGAGCACCGCCTCGGCGGGCGCGACATCTCAGAGGTGCTGAGCATGCCGGTGGCCGAGGCCGCGGCGTTCTTCGCCGACGGGGAGGCGCGCGTGCCGGCCGCGCAGGCGATCCTCGCGCGGCTGGCCGACGTCGGGCTCGGCTACCTCAGCCTCGGGCAGCCGCTCACCTCGCTGTCCGGCGGCGAGCGCCAGCGGCTCAAGCTGGCCACGCGGATGGCGGAGAAGGGCGGGACCTACGTCCTCGACGAGCCCACCACCGGCCTGCACCTCGCCGACGTCGAGCAGCTGCTCGGCCTGCTCGACCGGCTGGTCGACGCCGGCAAGTCGGTCATCGTGATCGAGCACCACCTGGCCGTCATGGCGCACGCCGACTGGATCATCGACCTCGGTCCCGGCGCCGGCCACGACGGCGGCCGGATCGTCTTCGAGGGCACGCCCGCCGATCTCGTCGCCGCCCGCTCGACGCTGACCGGGGAGCACCTGGCGGCGTACGCCGGCGGGTGACGCGGGCGGTCAGCGGGCGGGGGGCGAGCAGGCGGCGTCCGGCCGCCTCTCGCCGTCACGCGTGCGCCCGGAGCGCGCGGGCGTACCACTCCCACGCGTCGATCAGCGCGTCGCCGCTCGGCGCCTGGCTCTCCGGCCAGCCGTTGACGACGGCGACGAGCGCCCAGTAGCGCGCGATCCGGCGGTCGGTGAACGCCTCGATGCGCTCCGCGGCGGCCGCCCGGTCCTCGGGCGGGCCCGGCGCCAACGCCTCGAGCCGCTCGACGACGGCGAGCGCCTCGGCCGACGCCGGGTCGACCTCGCTCCGGACCGCGGCGCCGGCGTGCTCGCCGACCGCCTTGCCGACCTCGAACTGCGCGGGATCGGGCTCCGGACCCTCTGCCCGCGCGCGCTCGGCCATCCGGCGGCTCGTGGCGACGAAGCCCGGGTCGCGCAGCAGCTCCGCGAGCTCGACCCAGGCGGCGACCTGGTCGGGGGTCGGGTCGTCGGGCAGCTCGGGCGCGCCCATCGCCAGCTTCTCGGCGACGGCGCCGCGCTCGTCGCCGAACACCGCCTCGAGGTAGTCGTCGAGGATGCGGCGCCGCTCTTCGGCGCTCATCGTGGTCAGGTCGGCCATGCGTTCCAGCTCCTCTGGCTCGGTGATGGTGGACACCGCCGCAAGCACCGCTCGCTGCAGGTGCAGCGTGCGGATCTGCGCGTCGAGCGCGCGGACGTGGGCGGCGGCGACGGCGGCCAGCGGTGCGTCGTCGCGCACGACGCGGCGCAGGTCCTCGAGACCCACGCCGAGCTCGCGCAGCGTCCGCAGCAGCCGCGCCCGCGCGACCGCGTCCGGACCGAAGAGGCGGTACCCCGCCTCGGTCCGGCCCGCGACCGGGAGGACCCCGGCGTCCGCGTAGAACCGCAGCGTCCGGACCGGGAGGCCCGAGCGGGAGGCAAGCTGGCCGATCGTCATGCCGTGCAGGTTCAGGCCTCCACCGGGTGGAGAGTCAAGCGGATCGGGCTGATTCGTACTTTGAACGACATGACCGAGACGGGGCCACCAGGCGCGCGCCGCTGGCTCGTGCTGGCGATCTGCTGCATGAGCCTGCTCATCGTCGGCCTCGACGTCACCATCGTCAACGTCGCGCTGCCGTCGCTGCGGCGCGACCTCGACGCCACGGTCTCAGAGCTTCAGTGGGTGCTCGACGCCTACACGCTCGTCCTCGCCGGCCTCCTCATGCTCGCCGGGTCGACCGCGGACCGCCTGGGCCGTGCCCGGATCTTCAAGGTCGGGCTCTCGCTGTTCACGCTGGGCTCGCTGCTGTGCAGCGTCGCGCCCGGCGTCGGCGTCCTGATCGCCGCGCGGGTCGTGCAGGCGATCGGCGGGTCCATGCTCAACCCGGTCGCGATGTCGATCGTCCGCACGACGTTCACCGACGCGCGCGAGCGCGCCCAGGCGATCGGCATCTGGGGCGGCGTGATCGGCCTGAGCATGGCGCTCGGGCCGGTGCTCGGCGGGGCGCTGGTCGAGGGGATCGGGTGGCGCGCGATCTTCTGGGTCAACGTGCCCGTCGGCCTGGCCGCGATCGTCCTCACCGCCCGCTTCGTCGCCGAGTCGCGCGCGCCCCGCGCCCGCCGCCCGGACCCCGTCGGCCAGAGCCTGGTCCTGCTCTTCCTGGTCTGCCTGACCTACGCCATCATCGAGGCGCCGGTGGCCGGCTGGCTCTCGGGGCAGACCGTGGGGCTCGTCGGCGTCGCCGCCGCGGCGCTCGCCGGCCTCGTGCTCTACGAGCCGCGGCGGCGCGACCCGCTGATCGAGCTGCGCTTCTTCCGCAGCGCGCCGTTCTCGGGCGCCACCGTGATCGCGGTCAGCGCCTTCGCCGGGCTGGGCGGCTTCCTGTTCCTCAACACGCTCTACCTGCAGCAGGCGCGCGGCCTCTCGCCGCTGAGCGCCGGCGTCTACCTGCTGCCGATGGCCGCGGCGACGCTGGTCGCCGGACCGCTGAGCGGTCGCGCCGTCGGGCGCGTCGGCGCGCGGCCGTCGCTCCTGTTCGGCGGCGTGGGCATCTGCGCGAGCGCCGTGATGCTGACCGGCGTGTCGCCCGCCACGTCGCACCTGTGGCTGATCGCCGCGTACGTGATCTTCGGCCTCGGCTTCGGCGCGGTGAACCCGCCGATCACCAACACCGCGGTGTCCGGCATGCCGCCCGGGCAGGCCGGCGTCGCCGCCGCGGTCGCCTCGACGAGCCGGCAGATCGGCGCGACCTTCGGGATCGCGATCGTCGGCGCGATCGCCGTCGCGAGCACCGGCTCCGCCGCCGCGCTGGCGGCCGCGAGCCACCCGGGCTGG
>DASVQH010000502.1:0-3385 GCA_036389195.1 Solirubrobacteraceae bacterium | reverse complement strand
CGGGCACCGAGCACGGCGACGGCGCCTCGCCGGCGGCCGCGGCCGCGCTCCCGGCCACGGGCGGCCGCCTGGCGCCGACCGAGATCACCAGGATCTACGCGAAGGCCGGCCGGGCCGTGGTCTCCGTGCAGACCGGCGACGGCTCGGGCACGGGCTTCGTGATCGACCGCGACGGGACGATCGTCACCAACGCCCACGTCGTCGGCGACGCCGCCCAGGTGCGCGTGCGCTTCGACGACGACGGCGCCCCCGTCGCCGCGCGCGTGGCCGGCAAGGACGTCTCCTCCGACCTGGCCGTCCTGAAGGTCGACCCGGACGCCGCCGCCGGCGTCGAGCCGCTGGCGCTGGCCGAGTCGCGCTCGGTGCAGGTCGGCGACGCGGCGATCGCCATCGGCTTCCCGCTCGGCCTCGACCGGACCGCGACCGCAGGGATCGTGTCGGGCCTGGAGCGCCAGATCGAATCGCCCAACGGCTTCAGCATCGACGAGGTCATCCAGACGGACGCGCCGATCAACCCCGGCAACTCCGGCGGCCCGCTGCTCGACGCCCGCGGCCGGGTGATCGGCGTCAACTCGCAGATCGCCACGGCGGGTGGCGGCGGCGGGAGCGTGGGGATCGGCTTCGCCATCCCGTCCGACACCGTCCGCGCCGTCGTGCCCAAGCTCGAAGCCGGCCAGGCCGTCGCCCACGCGTGGCTGGGCGTCGCCACCGCGGCGGCGCCGAGCGGCGGGGTGCAGGTCGGCACCGTGACGGCCGGCGGGCCCGCCGAGCGCGCCGGCCTGCGCGTGGGGGACACCGTGCGCACGATCGACGGCAAGCCCGTCGCGGACCCCGACACGATCAGCCAGGCCGTCGCGGCGCACCAGCCCGGCGACCGGCTCGAGGTCGAGGTCGCGCGCGGCGGGCAGACGCGCACGCTGCAGATCACGCTCGGGACCCGCCCGGAGACGGCGCCGTGAGCTTCGCCAGCCCCTGGGCCCTGGCCGGGCTGGCGCTCGTCCCGCTGCTCGTCGCCGCCTACGTGGCGGGCGAGCGGCGGCGCCGGCGGTCCGCCGCCTTCGCGGCGCCGCACCTGATGGACGCCGTGGCCCCGCGGCGCCCGCGCTGGCGCCGGCACGTCCCGGTCGCCGCGATGGGCCTGGCCGCCGCCGGTCTGCTGGTCGCGCTGGCGCGCCCCCAGGCCACCGTCGCCGTGCCCGCTGAGCAGGCGACGGTGGTGGTGGCCACCGACCGATCCGGCTCGATGCTGGCGACCGACGTGGCGCCGAGCCGGCTCGTCGCCGCGCGCCAGGCCGCCGCGACGTTCCTGGCGAAGGTGCCCGCCGACGTCCGCGTCGGCGCGGTCGCCTTCAACCACCGGCCGACCGTGCTGCAGACGCCGACGCGCGACCACGCGGCGGTCGCGGAGGCCCTGACCGGCGTGCAGGCCGCCGGCAGCACCGCGACGGGCGACGCGCTGGCCGCCGCGCTGCGGATGATCCGCGAGGCGCGGACGTCCGCCACCGGCAAGCCGCCGCCCGCCGCGGTCATCCTGCTCTCCGACGGCAAGAGCGTCCGCGGGCGCGACGCCCTCGCGGTCGCCGAGGAGGCCCGCAAGGCGAAGGTCCCCGTCTCCACGGTCGCGCTCGGGATCGCGTCGGGGACGATCGAGTCCAAGCGCGCCGACGGCAGCACGACGAGGACGCCGGTGCCGCCGGACCCGGCGACGCTGCGCCGGATCGCCGAGCGCACGGGCGGCGAGGCGTTCGCCATCGGGGACGCCGCCCGCCTGCAGCGCGTCTACGAGCGCCTCGGCTCCCAGGTGGCGACCGAGAAGCAGAAGCAGGAGGTGACGAGCATGTTCGCCGGCGCCGCGCTGCTGCTCCTCGCCGGCGGCGCGGCGAGCTCGATCCGCTGGTTCGGGCGGCCGCTGTAGATCCTCAGCTGATCCTGAGGAAGCGTTGAGCTGATCTTGGGGTTGGCGTCCTTGACTGGCTCGCATGCTCCTCTTCCCCCGTCCGGCTGTGCTGGCGACCCTCGCGACGGTGTTGGGCGCGGCGCTCTACGCCGCCGCCGCCGGCGGCGTCGCGTCGGTCGACGGCGAGCTGCGGTCGGCCGCCCCGGCCGCCCGCTTCCAGAACGTCGCGCTGCAGGGCCGCGCCTGCCCGGCTCCGCGCCCCCACCTCCGTCCGACCCACCTGAACGAGATCTGATGCGCCTGCTGATCGCCGAGGACGAGCCGCGGGTCGCCGCGGCGATCGCGCGCGGGCTGCGCCGTCACGGCGCCGCCGTCGACGTCGCGCCCGACGGGGCGAAGGCCCTCTACCAGGCCCGCGTGTACCCGTACGACGTCGTGCTGCTCGACCGCGACCTGCCCGGCGTGCACGGCGACGACGTCTGCCGCGCCCTCAGCGCCGAGCAGCCCGAGACGAAGATCCTCATGCTCACCGCCGCGCGCAGCACGGACGACCTCGTCGAGGGGCTCGCCCTTGGCGCCGACGACTACCTGGCCAAGCCGTTCCGCTTCGCCGAGCTGGTCGCGCGCGTCCACGCGCTCGCCCGCCGCGCCGGCACGGCGCGCCCGCCGGTGCTGCGGCGCGGCGACATCGAGCTCGACCCGGCGCGGCGCACGGCGACGCGCGCCGGCGCCGACCTCGGGCTCTCGCCCAAGGAGTTCGGCGTGCTGGAGGCGCTGATGGCCGCCGACGGCGCCGTCGTGTCGACCGAGGAGCTGCTCGAGCGCGTGTGGGACGAGAACGTCGACCCGTTCACCAACACGGTGCGGATGACGAGCATGAAGCTGCGGCGCAAGCTCGGTGAGCCGGAGGCGCTGCACACGGTCCCCGGCGCCGGCTACCGCGTCTGATGCTCACGCGCGCGTCGATCCGGCTGCGGCTGACGCTCTTCTACGTCGCGCTGCTCGTCGTCGGCACCACGATCATCCTCGCGCTGAGCTGGTGGCTGATCGGCCGGCACCTGGAGCGGACGCTGCCGGCGGCCTACGCCGACGCCGTGCTGGGCCGGCTGGGGGAGCAGTACGCGCTCGCCGTGGCCGGCTCGGCGCTGCTGGCGCTGGGCGCCGGCTGGGCGGCGGCCGGCCACGCGCTGGCGCCGATCCGCCGGATCGCCGCGACGGCGCGCCGGATCTCCGAGGACCGCCTGGACGCGCGCGTCCGGCCCTCCGGCCCGCGCGACGAGCTGCACGACCTCGCCGTCACCTTCGACGGGATGCTCGACCGCGTCCAGGGCGCCGTCGACGCGCAGCGGCGCTTCGTGGCCAACGCGTCGCACGAGCTGCGCACGCCGTTGACCGTCATGCGCACCGAGGCCGAGGTCGCGCTCGACGACCCCGACGCGACGGTCGAGGACCTGCGCGAGGTCGCGCGGTCGATCGTCGAGAGCACCG
>DASVQH010000501.1:0-18295 GCA_036389195.1 Solirubrobacteraceae bacterium | reverse complement strand
CCGCGCGCGCCGCCCGCGCCTCGGCCGCGGCCACGCGCCGGGTCGCCTCGACCAGGGCGTCGTCGACCGCGCGCGGCGCCAGGGGCTCGCGCTGCTGGACGTCCGGGCGGGCGCTGCGGGCGGCGCGCCGGCGCGGACCCGGGCGCGCCGGCTCCAGGCCGGCGGCGCGGACGGCCGCGTCGAAGCTGCCGCCGAACGGGCGCTTGACGGCGTTGGTGGAGGGCCACGTCCCGTCGCGGTAGCGCTCCTCTCGCCACTCCTGGGCCCGCCAGCGGGCCAGTGAGGGGTTCCAGTCGGCCGAACACGGCGGCTCGCCGTACCGGTCGTTCCACTCGAGGATCTTCGCGATGATGGTGTCGCGGGTCCAGCGCGTCGTCCGACGCCCGCCCGCGAGGTTCGCGGACGGTGTCATGAGCGACGCGTCCGCTAGGTCCCGGCCGGGAGGGCGTTCGTCAGGGCGGCCGCCGCCGCACGCGCGATCGCCGTCGCCCCGGTCAGGGCGAGCTGCGGCTGCATCGGCGCGGTGGTGCGGCGGGCGGGCATCGAGCGGTGAACGCTAGCGGCGACCGGCGCCGCCGTCCAGTGCTCTCTTTCAGTCCGAACCGGGTTCGAACCCGGTTCGCCGGTGCGGCGTGATCAGCGCGAGCGCGACGCCGAGGCCCGCCTCGCGGCGGGCCGGCGCGATCCGGCGCCCGGGCTGGACGGCCTCGCGCGCCGGCCCGAACGCCGCCGGGGCGGCCGCCACGGCGGTGTCGAGGTCGGCGACGACGACCGTCAGGCCCCAGAACCGCGCCGGCGCGCCCGGCGCGGGCGCCTCGACCACCTCGCAGATGACGTCGCCCAGCCACAGGAACGCCTGGCGGCGCCCGCCGCGCTCCGCGACGCGGCGGACCTCCGCGCCGGCGGCTTCGAGCGCGCCGGTGGTGCGCGCGAGCGAGCCGGTCGACAGGACGACGTGGTCGATCGAGCGCGCCCCGTTGGGGTGCGGCGCGCCTTCCGTCTCCGCCCGCTCCGCGGCCGCCCACCCCGTGGCCAGGCCGTCGACGTCGCCCGCGCCCCCGCCTTCGAGCGACCAGCCCGCGAAGCCCCCGCCGGCGCCGCCGAGCTCCAGCGTCACGCCGCCGATCCGGCACTCGCCGCCGGCAACCGCGAAACCCAGTCGCGCCCACGCCGTTGAAGGGTCGCCGAGCACGATCCGGCGCAAGGACGGTGGTGTCCGCACGTGCGGATGCTATGTCTCGGGTAGCCCATGTCCTCATCCACCCCGTCGACAGGAGCCCCACGATGGACGACGATCCGACCCGCGAGGCCGAGGAGCAGCCCGGCGAGCCCGGTGCCGAGGGCGGCGCGAGCGGCGACCAGGACACCCTGCCCGGCGCCCCGTCCGATGACGACGACTCGGCCGCCGGCGACACCGACCAGCACTCCAGCGCCGACGCCTAGGCGCGGCCCTCCGGCGGAGGCGCGGTCGTGACCGGCCGCGCCGCCGACGCCCTGCCCGAGGACACGACCGCGATCGAGGTGGCGGCCGGCACCCACGCGCCCGTGCCGCCGCCCTCGGCCGCCGGCTCGTCGCGCGCGTCGCGCGCCGGCTCGCGCGCGTCGATGGTCGGGATCGCCGTCTCGCTCGTCGCCGTGGCCGGCGTCGTGTGGTGGGCGCTGCACCAGGACCCGCCGCAGCTTCCGTCGACCCCGGGCGAGATCGGCGCCCTGCTCGGCGCCATCGCGCTCTACGCGCTCGCCACCGTGGTCCGCGCCGAGCGCTGGGAGCGGCTGCTGGCGCGCGACCGGGCCCACGCCCCGCGCGCCGACGTCTACGCGCTCACGGTGGTCGGCTACGCCGTCAACAACGTCCTTCCCGCCCGCGCCGGCGACGCCGTGCGGGTCCTGCTCCTCGCCCCCCGGACCGACGCGAGCCGGCGCACGATCCTCGGCACGCTGGTGGCCGAGCGGCTGCTCGACGTCGCCGTCGTGCTCGGCCTCTTCCTGTTCGTGGGCTACGCGCTGCTGGGCAACGTCGGCGCGGGGTCGCTGGAGATCATCGGGCTGGCGACGCTGGCGGCGCTCGCGCTCGGCGCCGTGGCGGTCGTCCTCGTCCGCCGCAACGCGCGCCTGCACGCGCTGCTGGCGCCGATCCTCTCCTCCACGCTCAACCTCCGCGGCCGCCACGGGCTCGCGCTGCTCGCCGTCACCGTGGTGATCTGGGCGCTGGAAGGCGGGGTGTGGATGTCGGTCGGCGCGGCGGTCGGCTTCGCGATGGACCCGATCGAGGCGCTCTACCTCGTCGCGCTGGCCAGCGTCTTCGCGCTGATCCCGTCCGGCCCCGGCTACGCCGGCACGCAGGACGCCGCGGCGGCGATCGGGATCAAGGCGATCGGCGGGACCGGCTCGATCGCCGTCTCCTACCTCGTGACGCTGCGCTTCGTGATCATCGTGCCGATCACGCTGCTGGGCTTCGTCTTCATCGCCACCCGGTACGGCGGCATCGCCCGGCTGCGCGCCGCCCGCCGCGAAGCCGCCGCGTAGCGTGCCCGGCGGAGCGCCCGCCCGCCGGCGCTGGGAGCCGGCCGCGATCGTCGCGCTGCTCGCGCTCGCCCTCGCGCTGCGGACCTTCGAGCTCGGCGACCGGGCCTTCCACCACGACGAGAGCCAGGACGCCTACTTCTCGTTCACGCACCGCTTCGAGTACGACCCGCTGCTGCACGGCCCGCTGCGCTTCTACCTCACCGCCGCGATCTACGGGCTGCTCGGCGCCAGCGACTTCACCGCCCGCCTGGCGCCCGCGCTGCTCGGGACGGCGATGGTCGGGCTGGTCTTCCTGGCCCGCGAGCAGATCGGCCGGCTCGCCGCGTGGGTGGCGGCGATCCTGCTCGCGGCCGGGCCCTCGTTCCTCTACTTCTCGCGCTTCGCCCGGGAGGACATCTACATCGCCTGCGTCACGCTGGCGCTGCTCGTCGTGGTCCTGCGCTTCCTCGACGCGCCGCGGCCGTGGCACCCGGCGGCGCTGGGCGCGCTGCTGGCCGCGAGCTTCGCGATCAAGGAGTCGACCTACATCACGGTGTTCGTGGGTGGGACGTTCTTCCTGCTCGCGCTCGCCGTGCAGGCGGTGCGCCAGGGGTGGCGCGAGGCGCCGCTGGTGCGGACGGTCGCGCGGCTGGGCTGGGAGCCGTGGGCGTGGGGCGGCGCGGCGCTGGCGATCGTCTACACGCTGCTGTTCACGGTCTTCTTCACGTACCCGGACGGGCTGTGGAAGGGGGTCAACCGGGGGCTGGAGTACTGGACGGCCCAGCAGGACGTCGCGCGCGGCGGCGAGCCCGTCGGCTTCTACGCGTTCCTGCTGTTCGGGATGGAGCTGCCGGTCGTGCTGCTGGGGATGGCCGGCGTGGTGGCGATCGCCCGCAAGCCGAGCACCGGGCGCTGGCTGCTCGTGTGGATGTTCGCCGGCTCGCTCGCCGCCTACTCGTGGGCGAGCGAGAAGTTCGCCTGGCTGGTCATCCACCCGCTGCTGCCGCTGATCCTCCTCGCCGGCATCGGCGCGCAGGCGCTGTGGGCGGCGCGCGGACGCTGGTTCGGCCGCGCCGGGCTGGCCCTCGCCGCGGTCGGCGCGGCGTTCGTGGCGTGGTCGTCGCTCGCCGTCAACGCCCTGCACCCCGCCGACCCGCGCGAGCTGCTGGTGTCGACCCAGACCTCCGAGGAGGTGACCGGCCTGCGCGACGAGATCCTCGGGCTGGAGCGGCGCGCGGGACGCAAGCTGACCATCACCGTCGACCAAGCCGAGGGCGCGGCGTTCCCGTGGGCCTGGTACCTGCGCGACACCGGCGCCGGGTTCTACGACTCCTCCAGCGGCCGCTTCCCGCTCGACGCCGACGTCCTGATCCTCACCGACGCCGCCCGCGAGCGCTTCGGCCCGCAGCTGACCGGCTACCGCGGCCGGCGCTTCCACCTGCGGGTGTGGTGGGTGAAGGACTTCGGCGAGGCCTGGTCGCCGGCCGCGTGGGCGAAGTACTGGGTGACGCGGAAGCCCTGGAACCCGACCGGGGGGCTGACGGAATGGATCTACACGCGCCAGACGATCGTCTCGGCCTCGTCGACCACCCGGGTGCCCAGCCGGTCGAGCTTGGCGAGCCCGTCCTCGCCGTAGTCGGCGCGCTCCAGCGGCCCCGCGACGACGTAATCGACCTTGTAGCGATCGAGGAGACGGCGGGCCTCGGCCGCGTCGGTGGTGCGGTAGATCCGCCGCACGTCGGCCTCGCGGGTGCCGGCGTCGTGGCCCCACTGCAGCTCGTGGCCGGCCCATCCGAGCACGGCCGCGCGGCCGCTGAACGTCGAGATCCGCGCGTGGCCGAACTCCGAGTAGTCCGGGCCGACCGCCTCCAGCACCACCGCGCCGGGCGCCGCGTGGGCGCGCAGCCAGGCGATCGCCGCGACGTCGCCCGGGGCGTCGCGCTGCAGCCAGCGGAGGCCGTCGAGCCGCGGGCCGTCGCGGAAGCCGGCCTTGCGCGCGTACGTGCCCGCCACGGGGTAGATCGCCGCCAGCGCGAAGCCGACCAGCGCGACGGGCGCCCACAGCCGCCACCCCGCGGCCCCGAGCCACCGGCGCCCGAACGGCACCAGGCACGCCGCCGCCAGCGCCAGCAGGATCCAGGCCTGGAAGCCGACCTTGAAGATCATGTTCATGCGGAACAGGTCGGAGCCGTCGAACTCGTCGCGCACGTAGACGAGCTCGGGCAGCAGCACGCAGCCGAGGCCGGTGGCGATCAGCAGCCAGCCGAACCGCTCGGCCGGCTGGCGGCGCTGCACCGCGGCCACCGCCGCCAGCCCGATCAGCGCGCCCACGAGGCCCGCCTGGGCGAGGTCGACCACGCCGAGCAGGCCGAGGCCGAGCGCCACCCCGACCGGGGCGAGCCGGCTGACGCGGGCGCGCGGGAGCGTGCGGATCCGCTGCACGAACGCGGCGCCGAGCACCCACAGGAACGCGCCGAGGATCAGGGCCTGATCGCGCAGGAACTCGCCGAGCGAGCGCCGCTGCTCGACGAGCCCGAGGCCGCCGGCCGTCGGCGGGTGGAACGTGAGCCAGAACGGCAGGAAGGCGAGGATCGACGCCCACAGCAGGCCGATCGCCCACCCGGCGGCGTCCTGGCCGGAGATGCGGTGCTGCGGGTCGCGCCACGACAGCAGCACGGCGGCGACGAGCACCGCGGCGGCGACGGGATAGGACCAGGCGTTGATCGCGTACAGCGCCCCGAGCGCGACGCCGGCGGGCGCCAGGTCCGACCACGCCGGCCCGCGCAGCACGACCTGCAGCGCGAAGCCGAACGCGAGCAGCGTGAACGGCACGGCCAGCAGGTGGGCGTGCAGGTCGCCGAGCACGAACGCGAAGGCGGGGAACTCGGTGATCGCGTCGGGGATCACCCGTGACGGCCCGAACCAGTCGTAGCCGGCCAGCGAGGCGCCGCCGGAGAAGAAGGTCTGGGCGGCGTCGAGGTTGCCCGCCACACAGACGCACAGCGCCGCCCCGATCCCGACCAGCACCGGCCGCGCGCCTCCCGCCGCGACGGTCAGGCTCGCGCCGAGCGCATAGGCGGCGGTCATGCTGAGCGCGAAGAGCAGCGCCAGCGCGAGGTTGTAGCCCGCCACCGGCTCGACGCCGGCCAGGCGCGTCGCGAACGCCATCAGGTACTGGCCGAAGTAGTAGTAGTCCAGCTGCTCGCCGGCCAGCCACGGGTCGTGCGGCGGGAAGTGGTCGCCGGCCTGGATCGAGGTGAGCAGCGCCATGTCCATCGGCTTCTCGGTGCCGCGGATGTCGGGCGAGAACGCCGCCAGCAGCGCGGCGACGCCGAAGGACAGCGCGAACGTCGCCTCGGCGCCCACCAGCAGCCGTCGCCCGCGCGCCCCGCGCACCGGGCCGCGCCCGTCCCGGCGCCACAGCCACGCGCCCGAGCCGATGACCAGCACGGCGCCCCCGATCGCCGCCCCCAGCCCGTACGGGACGACGTGGAGGCTCGCCAGCAGCCACACGGGATAGGCGGCGGCCAGGAGCCCGACCGGCTTGGCGAAGGCCAGCCCGCCGCCGGGCAGGCGCCCGAGCACCGCGCGCGTCAGCGGCAGCGCGGCGACGCCGAGCACCTCGGCGACCAGGAGCAGGCGCAGGGCGTCGAGCACGGCCCGCCAGGCTAGTGGCGGGCCAGGCGTAGACTCCGCCGGCCATGCCGACCTACGACCGCATCGCCGCCCTCCCGCTCCAGATCGACGGCTACGAGCTGACGGAGCGCTCGCTCAGCGTCTCGTCCGGCTTCGAGCGCGTGTCGACCGTCGTCCACCTGCGCGGCGCCGGCGAGGAGGGCCTCGGCGAGGACGTCACCTACGACGCCGACGACCAGCGCCGCCAGCTCGCGCTCGGGCCGGTGCTCGAGCTCGCCGGCAGCTGGACGATCGCGACCTTCTCCGCCCACGTCGGCGGCCTGGAGCTGTTCCCGGCCGCCGCGCCCGACCAGCCCGCCTACCGGCTCTACCGGCGCTGGGCGTTCGAGAGCGCGGCGCTCGACCTCGCCCTGCGCCAGGCCGGGACGACCCTGGCCGCGGTGCTGGAGCGCGAGCCCCGCCCGGTGCGGTTCGTCGTCTCCTCGCGCCTCGGCGAGCCGCCGACCTTCGCGCCGGTCGAGCGCCGGCTCGCGGTCTACCCCGCCCTGCGCTTCAAGCTCGACGCGACGCCGGACTGGGACGACGCGCTGATCGCCCGGCTGGTGGAGACGGGCGCGGTCGACTCGATCGACTTCAAGGGCGCCTACAAGGGCACCGCGGTCGACGTGCCGACCGATCCGGCGCTCTACCGCAAGGTCGCCGAGGCGTTCCCGGACGCATGGCTGGAGGATCCCGACCTCAGCGTGCCGGAAGCCGACGCGGCGCTGGCGCCGCACCGCGACCGCATCACCTGGGACGCGCCCATCCACTCCGTCGACGACGTCCTCGCGTTGCCCTTCCCGCCGCGGACGGTCAACCTCAAGCCGTCGCGGCTGGGCTCGCTGGAGGCGCTGTTCACCGCCTACGACTTCTGCGCCGAGCGCGGGATGGGCGCCTACGGCGGCGGCCAGTACGAGCTCGGGCCCGGCCGCGGGCAGATCCAGTACCTGGCCTCGCTGTTCCATCCCGACGGGCCGAACGACATCGCACCGGGCGGCTACGACGCGCTCGACCCCGCGCCCGGGCTGCCCGCGAGCCCGCTCGAGCCGCGCCTGGAGCCCACGGGCTTCCGCTGGGCCGTCTGAGAGCACCTAGACTGCACGCCCTCATGCCTCCCAAGCCGCGCCAGGTCAGGATCGAGCAGAAGTCGGCGCTCGCCGCCATGCAGAAGCTCGAGACCCGCTCCGACGAGGAGCTCGCCGCCGAGACGCGCTACCGCTCTGCCGCCCAGGCGCTGCTGGGCGCCCGCGCCGCCGAGCGCTACGACGCGACCCGCGCCCGCGAGCACTTCCGGGCCGCGATCGCCGCCGCCCGCCCGCAGGAGCGCCTGCAGCTGCGGCGCATGGCCGAGGCCTCGCTGGCGCTCGCCGAGCGCCGCGCCGACGACCTCAAGGTGGCGGCCGAGCGCCTCGGGCAGACGCCGCCGTCGAACCGGCAGCTGATGCTCATCCGCTTCATGGGGCTCGTCGCGCCGCCCAAGAGCGCCGGGACGCTCGCGCGCGTCCGCGGCATCCTCCTCGTCGTCGCGCTCGTCGTGGCGCTGCTGGCGCTCGGCTGGGGCATCGTGCAGCTCGTCGCGCTCCCGTTCGGCGGGATCGACCCGGCGATCAGCGTCTTCTGGGGCTTCCTGCTCGTCTGCGCCGTGCTCGGCGTGCTGATCGTCGTCGGCCGGCGGCGCCAGAAGCGCGCCGCCGCCGCGCGCGCCGGCTGACCGGGCGGGTTTGCGCGCCCGCCGCCACGGCAAGCGGGAGCGGATCTTCCTCTTCTTCTCCAACCGCCTCGGCTGTGGCGGCTCCCTCCTGGTCTCGGCGATCATCACCCTCGTCCTGCTGGTGGTCCTCGGGGTCATCGACCTGTAGCCCCGAGCTACTGGCTGGTTAACTGAACAAAACCCCTGCGCAGCGACGGTGGCGGTACGGTCGACCCACGGCTGCGGGAAGGCGCCGGGCCCCGACTTAGGGAGACCCTCGTGCGAACTCGATCCACCCTCGTCACGCTCGCCCTCGCGGCGGTGCTGGCCGTGCCGGCCACCGCCTCGGCACAGGAGCACACGCTCGGCCCGGCGTCAGAGGCGCCGGCTTCCGACCACACCCTCGGCCCTGCCCCCGAGCAGGCGCTGCACCGCGGCTTCCTCGTCCCCAGCCAGGCCGAGTACGCGAAGGCCAAGCGCGAGGCGGGCGGGCGCCATCAGACCGAGACCGTCGACGAAGGGCCGCTCGCGCCCACGATCGCCCGCGGTTGGAACGGCCTGTTCGACGCCAGCCGGGCGCCCTCGGACTCGACCAGCTCGGTCGGCACGACCCGCTTCATCGAGATCGTGAACTCCAAGTTCGGCATCTACAACAAGACGTCGAGCACGCCGACCGCCACCGGACTGCTCAGCGTCCTGGCCGGCTTCGACGGCAACGTCTTCGACCCGCAGATCATGTGGGACGGGCAGACCAACCGCTTCTACTACGCGATGGACATGGTCATCTCGGAAAGCGACAACCGGCTGGCCTTCGGGTTCTCCAAGACGGCGTCCCCCAGCAGCGCCGCGGACTTCTGCCAGTACTGGATCACCTACGGCGCGAAGTTCCCGGACTACCCCAAGTTGGGCGACACCCAGAACTTCATGCTCTTCGGCTACAACAGCTACGACGCGGCGGGCGCCTTCTCCGGCTCTGAGATGGCCTGGGTCACCAAGCCGGCGGCCGGCACGACGTGCCCGGACGCCTCGACGTTCAAGTTCGGCATCCAGGCCAGCCTGCGCGACGCCAGCGGCGCCGGCACGTTCACGCCGGTCCCGGCCAACCAGCTCGACCCGTCGACCACCGGCTACGCCGTGGCGCGCACGCTGTCGCTGCCGAGCACGCGGATGATGGTCCACACGATCACCCGCAACACCGACGGCACGGCGAACATCAACCCGGTCGCGCGTGCGGTGACGGTGCCGAGCTACACCGTCCCGGCCAACGCCAAGCAGAAGAGCCCGTCGACGAAGGTGCTCGACACCTCCGACGCGCGGCCCACGCAGGCGGTCCAGGCGATCGACCCGGCCCGCGGCGGCGGTGCCGGGGTCGCGCTGTGGACGCAGCACACGACGCTCGGCGGCGCGGGCGCCGAGGTGCGCTGGTACGAGATCCGGCCGGGGGTCACGCCTGCCACGCTGTGGCAGTCGGGCAAGGCGACGAGCCCGAGCTACTTCGCCTTCAACGGCGCGATCTCGCCCGACCGGGTCGTCAACGGCACGACGCGCGCGTTCGGGCAGAGCATGGTGCTCGGCTTCGACACCTCTTCGACCACCACGTTCCCCGCGGTCCGGCAGATCTCGAAGGTCGGGACGGCGGCCGCCTCGGCGCACCAGCTCGTCCACGCCTCGCCCGGCAACTACTTCGGGTTCGACTGCGCGGGGGCCGACAACGACTGCCGCTGGGGCGACTACGCCGGCGCCAGCCCCGACCCGGTGAAGGCGTCGGCGGACGCCACGCGCGGCCGCATCTGGTCGACCAGCCAGTTCGCCTCCGGCGCCACCTCGACGGCGCAGGCCAACTGGCGCAGCTGGAACTGGATCGCCACGCCGTAGGCGCCGCTGATCACGTGAGCTCAGAGCTGCTCGCCAGGCCGGTCCCCGGGCGCCGCCCGGACGGCCTGGCCGAGCAGCTCGCACCTGGGCGGCCCGCTGCCCGTTGCGGTGACTGCGTCTGGTGAGGGAGGCGGGTGAGCAGGGCCGCTCGGCACGTACAACCGTACATCGGTGGCCGCGAGTATCGGCCGATGTGACGTTGTACGTGTAGAGGACGTCGAACAGTACATCCGCAGGAATACGCCTCGCGGATGTCCAGTTGTGGGCCGCGCCTGGCCCCACTCGCTCACGTTCCACCGTCATCCTGCGTTGCAGTCGATGGTGGCGCCACCCGTCCTCCCCCCCTTCTGGTCGCTCGTCGAGGCCCACGGCGACGAGCTGCTCGCCCACGCCCGCCGCCTGGCCGGCGACGGCGAGGCCGAGGACGTGCTGCAGGAAGCGCTGCTGCGGGCGCTGCGCGCCTATCCGCGCCTGCGCCACGCCGACCACCTGCGCGCATGGCTCTACCGCGTGACCACGACGACCGCCTACGACGCCCACCGCGCGCGCCGCCGCGAGCACGCCGTCGAGGCGGTCCCGGCGGTCGCCGTCGAGCCCGAGCACTACGACGGGGCCTTCGAGTCGCTGATCGCCCCGCTGCCCGAGGCCGCGCGTGCCGCGCTGCGGCTCCGCTTCGTCGACGACCTCGACTACGACGGGGTGGCCGCCGCGCTCGGGTGCTCCCCCGTCGCCGCGCGCCAGCGCGTCTCCACCGCCGTCCGTACGCTCCGAAAGCAGGTGGCCGCATGACGCCGCTCCCCGACACGCTTCTGTCCCGCCTCGCCGCCGCAGCGGTCGCCGAGGGCCTGGCCGACGCGGTCTTCACCCGCCTGAAGACCCCGATCGGGCGGCTGCTCGTGGTGGGCGGGCCGGCCGGCGTGTGCCGGATCGGCTTCGAGGAGGAGCCCGAGGACGCGGCCCTGGCCGAGGTCGCCGCGCGCTTCGGCCCGCGGATCGTCGCCTCCGACGCCGAGCTGGCCGGCGTCCGCGACGCGCTGTCCTCGTATCTGGAGGGCGGCCGCGCCGACGAGCTCGGCCAGGTCGCGGTCGACCTCTCGCTCGTGCGCTCGCCGTTCCGCCGGACCGTGCTCGAGACGCTGCGCCGCGAGGTCGGACCGGGTGCCACGACCCGCTACGGCGCGCTGGCCGAGCGCGCGGGCCACCCGCGCGCCGCGCGGGCGGTCGGGACGACCATGGCCCGCAACCCCGTGCCGCTCGTCGTCCCCTGCCACCGCGTCCTGCCGGGCTCCGGCGGGATCGGCGGCTACGGCGGCGGCCCGGATCGCAAGCGTGCGCTGCTCGCGCTCGAACGCGCGCTTCCGCCAGGGCTCAGTGCCCGATCGTCTCGCATTCCGTCGCCGGGTCGTTGACGTCGGAGGTCAGCTGGTCCGCGCCGACACCGCAGTCGAGCGTGAAGTCGACGATCCCGTCCTTGGCGAGCAGCGTGTCGGTGCCCGGACCGCCGAGCAGCGTGTCGCGCGCTCCGGCGCCGTCGAGCAGGTCGGCGCCCGGGCCGCCGGCGAGGAGGTTCGAGTACGCGCTGCCGTACAGGCGGTCGTCCCCGTCGCCGCCGGCGACGCGTTCCACGTCGATCTTCACGGCGTCGCCCTCCTCGGCCGCGCCGTCCCCGTCGGCGTCCTCGCCGTCCTCGGCGACACCGTCGCCGAGCCGCACGACGACCGGCTTGACCCGCCCGGAGTAGGTCGCGGTGTCGAGGCCTGCGCCACCGAGGAAGACATCGCGCCCGGCTCCCCCGCGCAGCGAGTCGTGGCCCGGGCCGCCGGAGACCGTGTCGTCGCCGCCGCGTCCTTCGATGACGTCGTTCCCGCCGCCGCCGTAGAGCAGCTCGGCGTCGAGGCTGGACGCCGGGTCGACGTTGCGCCCGTACAGCCGGTCGCCGTACGCCGAGCCGTAGACCTGACTCATGCTGATCAGCGTGTCCTTCCCCTCCCGCGTCTCCTGGACGAGCCCGCCGAGGCCCAGGTCGACCTTCACCGGCCCTGCCGCGCCACCGTAGTCGGCGCCGTCGCCGCCCGCGCCGCCGTCGATCACGTCGGCGCCCGGGCCGCCGGCGATCGTGTCGAACCCGCCGCCGCCGCAGATGATGTCGTCACCGCCCTTGCCGTCCATGGTGTCGTTGCCGCCTGTGCCGACGAGGACGTCGTTGTACGGCGTCCCGACGAGGCCGGGCACGGTCGCGGCGAGGCCCCGACAGCTGCCGGTGGCCACCTGCGGGCCCTTGCCGGCGCACGGGCTGCCGGCGGCGAGCCGGAAGTCGCCCGCGGCGGCGTTCGCGTAGCCCGGCGGCTGGTTCTCGACGTTCGTGGCGTGCGTGAAGCCCGGCCCGAGGTAGAGCTTGTCCGGGTGGGCGGCGCTCGCGATGCAGTTGTGCTCGACGTGGTTGTCGAGGTCGCGATCAGGCAGGTTGCCGGTGACCTCCGCCTGGTCGCCGACGAACCCGTCCGGCGCCAGCCCACTGAGCACCGAGTCGGTGAGGATGTTGGCCTCGACGTCGTTGTGCTCGGAGATGATCTCGGCGTCGTGGCCGAAGTTGAGGTTCGCGCCGTTGTGATGCAGGACGTTGCGGCGGATCGTCGAGAAGTCGGCGTCGGGATAGAGCTGGATCCCGCGGTTGTGGTTCTCGTAGATGAGGTTGTCCTCGATGACCATCGACCGCGCCAGCTCGACGTAGATGCCGTGCACCCCGGAGTCATGGACGAGCTTGCCGTCGACGATCTTGTCCCGCGGCGGTCCATAGTCGCTGCCGCAGTGGTGGATTCGGCTGCGACGGATCACGATGCGGTCGGCCGAGTCGACCGCGCCGGCGCGCGGATCGGGGCCGACGTCGAGGCAGATGTTGTCCGCGTACGTCGCGTCGACGTGGTCGAGGACGATCTCGTCGCCGTCGATGAGCATCATGCTGCCGCCGAGCCCGAGGCCCTCCGTCCGGCTCAGGTCGAGGTCCTGCAGGACGACGTCGTGCGAGGCCGCGGCGAACGCGAAGCCGGTCTTCGCCTCGATCGACACCCGCTTGCCGGGCGTCTCCGGGCGCAGGACGATCGGCTTGCCGGTCTCGCCGTGGGCGCTGGTCTGCCCCTCGCCGCCGTCGAGCCAGAACGACGCGCCGTCCTTCAGGCAACCCGTCTGCCCCGGTCCGAGCTCGCCGAGCAGGTGAATCGGCGAGGCGAACGGCGCCGCCTTGGTCCCGGGGTTGCCGTCCCAGCCGTCCGGCGCGGCGTACATCGAGCACCCGGCGTCCGCCGCCGCGCCCCCCGGCAGCACCGAGAGCGCCAGCACCGCGAGCGCCCACGACACCAGACCCGCCCTTCCCCGCCCCATGATCCCCATGCCAAGGGAACGGATGGCACGGCGACAAAATGCCGCCGCGCCATGTCCGCTGCGTCTACGCCACCGTGAAGGAGCGGCTGAGCGTGTTGGCGTTACCGGCCCGGTCCTTGGCGTCGAGCCGGAACGTGTGCGAGCCCTTGCTGAGCGCCGTCGCCGGCGCCCAGCCCGACGTGCAGCCCGTCTTGCGCAGCACGCCGTCGATGTAGCAGTTGAACGTCGCGGGCTCGTTCGCCGAGAACGTGAACGCCGGCGTCGTGTCGGTGACCGTCGCTCCCGCCGCCGGCGAGGAGATCGTCAGGACGGGTTTCGTCAGGTCGATCGTCCAGTGGCGGACCGACGGGCTGGCGTCCTTCAGGCCGGCCGGGTCGACGGCGCGCACCTGGAAGGTGTGCGCCCCGGCGGCCAGCGGACCGACCGCCTCCGGCGAGCGGCACGGGAAGAACGGCGCCGCGTCGACCTTGCACTCGAACTTCGAGCCCTTCTCGCTCGACGTGAACGCGAAGCTCGCGGTCGTCGTGTTCTTGAACGACCCCTCGGCCGGCCCGGTGGTCAGGGTCGTCGCCGGCGCCGTGGTGTCGGCCCCGCAGGTGTGGACGCCGACGTCGTCGATCACCCACCCGAACGCCCCGACGGCGCTGTCGGTGCCCAGCCGGAACCGGAACCGGACCGTCTTGCCGCCGAGGCCGGTGAGGGGGATCGACTCGGCGACGTAGCCGGCGCTGACGTAGGTGTACGCGTCGCGACCGGCCAGCGGGTTGTCCCACTCGGAGCTGATCGTGCCGCTGTAGCCCGGCGCGTCGAGCGGCTGCCACGCGCCGCCGGAGACGCTGTACTCGATCACGCCGCCGTCGTAGTCGTCGAAGTCGTCGAAGTCGAACTGGTAGGCGTGCCGGAGGCGCAGGTACGAGTTCGCCGGCACGACCACGCCGGTCTTCATCGCCATCGCCGAGTCCGACCGGGTCGCGAGGTCGTCCGCGGAGAGGGTCATCTTGCCGCTGGTCGCGTAGCCGTTCCAGTAGTACCAGGGGTTCGTCGTGCCGACGATGACGCTGGACGTCCAGCCGCGCGCGGCCACCGCCTGCTCCATGTCGTCGAAGTAGGAGTACTTCGGGAACTGCCCGGCGACGGCGCAGGGCGGCTCGTCGTCGGCGAGCTCCTCGTCGGTGAGCATCTCCGTCGCGGCGACGGCGTCGCGCACCTCCACGCAGTTGGCGGCGACGAAGCTGTTCGTGCCGACCAGCGCGTCACACGCCGCCCCCAGCGCCAGGCCGAGGTCGAGGTACTCGCTGCCCGAGGTCAGGTACTCCGTCTCCACGACGTAGTAGAGCCGGGCGACCTTCTCGAGGCCGAGGCCGGTGACCGTGCGTCCGTTGAACGTGCCGCCGTCGGTCATCAGGAACGCGGCCTTGTTGTTGACGCCGCTGTTGGTGTGCACGCCGCCCGAGTCGCCCGTCGTCAGCGCGTAGTAGTCGCTGCCCATCCGGTCGGGATCCTCGAAGAGGGTCGGGTTCTTCATGTTCCGGATCGACCCGTCGCCGTCGTCGGCCGGGAGCGCCTCGCCGATCTTCCACTTGTCGGCGGCCGTGTCCTTGGTCGCCTGAACGGTCTTCTGGTCGATCAGCTCGCCGAAGACGTCGGACATCGACTCGTTGATGGCGCCCGACTGGAAGTAGTAGTAGAGGCCGGAGGTGAACTGCGTGAAGCCGTGGCTCAGCTCGTGGCCGACCACGTCGTCCGCGCTGGCGTAGGTGTCGCCGTAGGCCATCTGCGTCCCGTTCCAGAACGCGTTCGCGAGCGGGCAGGGGGCCTCCTCCGCGGCCGGGTAGCAGTAGCGGACCGTCGACTTCAGCGCGAGGCCCTTGCCGTCGAGGCTGTCGCGGTTGAAGCGGCTCTTGAAGAAGTCGTAGGTCGCGCCGGCGTAGTCGTAGGCGGGCTTGACGTCGGCGACGCTGCCGCCGTACGTCCCGCCCTCGTTGAGCACCGGCGCGGTGCAGGGGACCTGCGCCCCCGGCGTGTTCGCGCCGTCGCAGACCGAGCGCTTCTTGAGCTCCTGGGTCTGGTCGATGATCGCCAGCTTGTTCCCCGTGTCGGCGTCGAGCACCACGAGGCGGACGAGCTCGTCGTTGACCGTGCTCGCGACGGTCACCGTGTAGGCGAGCGTCGCGCGGCGGAAGCCCGGTCCGCCGATGACCCGCGGGTCGAAGACCTTCAGATCGGTGCCCGACGCGCGCAGCGTGCCGGGGCGCTCCTTGGAGCCGCGGGCGACGAGCGCGATCGCGGTGCGCTCGGCCGCCGCGCCGTCGAGGTCCGGCGTCGCGTCGAAGTCCTCGTCGGGCGGGGTGGCCTCGCCGTTGAGCGAGGTGACGTTGTCGTCGCGGTCCAGGCGGACGTTGAACTCGCCGCCCATCACCTCGATGCCCTTGAGCGTCTGCTGGTAGCGCAGCGTGCGTCCGCCGCGCTCACCCGCTGTGCTGCGGACCGCGCGGACCGCCGACGGCCCGCCGACGCCGAGGTCGTCGCCGTGGCGGGCGAGGTAGGCGCGGCCGACGTCGGCCGGCGCCGCGCCGGGCGCGAGGCCCTGCGGGCGCGGGTCGGGACGGCCCGCCGGCATGGTGACGAAGCTCACCTGACCGGTCTCTGCGCTGCGCTGCACCTGCGCGCCCGCGGGGAAGGCCGCCTGGGCGGCGGCGGGCGCCGCGAGCGCGGCGATGACGGGGACTACGGCGAGGTACCGCGGCACGCGGTGGGTCGCAGACGGTATGACCATCACTCCTTCGGGTGTCGGACACCCAAAGAACGGAGCAGCGACCACGTTTTTTCATGACGGGCGTCCGGCCGCCCGCGGGCACTTCCGCGGGCGGCCGCACGGATCGGCGAGCCGCTAGTCGTCGTCGGCCAGGTTCACCAGCCCGCTCGCGGTGGGCAGCTCGGCCCCGACCGGGGCCGAGAGCGTGACGCCGATCGTCTCCGTTCCCTCCGCCGCCGCGTCGTCGACCACGGTCAGCGGCACGGTCTTGACCTCCTCGGTCCCGCCGAAGGTCACCGTCACGCCGGTGCGCGCGGCGAAGTCGGCCGGCGACTTCGCCGTCCCGGCCAGCGTGGTCGCGACCTTCACCGACGCGCTGCCGTTGCCGCCGGCGCGGCGGACGACGATCTGGTCGGCGCCCGCGCCCTCCGAGGCGGCGGACGCCGGGTCGATCGAGAAGCGCGCCGCCACGGCGAACGAGCGCGACAGGGTCCCGACGTTGCCGGCCCGGTCCTTGGCGTCGACCCGGAACGTGTGGGCGCCCTGGGTCAGCGCCGCGCCGGGGGTCCACCCGCTCGCGCAGCCGGCCTGGCGCAGCACGCCATCGAGGAAGCAGCTGAACGTCGCGGGCTCGCCGGCCGCGAAGGCGAAGGACGGCGTCGTGTCGTAGACCTTCGCGCCCGCCGCGGGCGCGGAGATCGTCACCACCGGCTTGGCGGTGTCGACCGTCCAGCGGCGGATCGACGGGGTCGCGTCGCGCAGCCCGGCCGGATCGACGGCGCGCACCTGGAAGGTGTGCGCCCCGCCGGCCAGCGGGCCGACCGGCTCGGGCGAGCGGCAGGGCGCGTACGGCGCGGCGTCCAGCTTGCACTCGAACCGCGACCCCTTCTCGCCGGCGGTGAACGAGAAGCTCGCCGTCGTCGTGTTCTTGAACGACCCCTCGGCCGGCCCGGCGGTCAGCGTCGTCGCGGGCGGCGTGGTGTCGGCCCCGCAGGTGTGGATCCCGACGTCGTCGACGATCCACCCGAGGTCGGACACCAGCGAGTCGGTCCCGACGCGGAAGCGGAACCGCACCGTCTTGCCGGCCAGCGCGCCGAGCGGGATCGACTCGGCGATGAAGCCGGAGGACACGCCGACGTACGCCTCGCGCTCGCCCAGCGGGTTGTCGCCCTCGCCGTCGATCGCGCCGTCGTAGCCGGGGGCGTCGAGCGGCGTCCAGGCGCCGCCGGCGACGCTGTACTCGATCACGCCGCCGTCGTAGAACGCCGTCCAGTCCTCCTCGAACTCATAGGCGTGATGGAGGCGCAGGAAGGCGTTCGCGGGGATCGCCACCCCGGTCTTCATGGTCATCGCCGAGTCGGTGACGGTGTCGGCGTTCCAGCCGTAGAGGACGACGTCGCCGCTGTGGGCGTAACCGCCGGCGTACTCCCAGACCGAGTCGCCGCCGGCCACCGGCGCCGACGCCCAGCCCTCTGTCGCCCCCTCGAAGTCGTCGAAGGCGACGTAGCGCGGGTGCTGGCCGGCCGTGGCGCAGGCCGGCTGCTCGACCGCGGTCCGCTCGTCGGCGACCATCTCCGTCGCGGCCACCGCGTCGCGGACCTCGACGCAGTTCGCGGCGGTGAAGCCGGCGGTCCCCACGAGCGCGTCGCACGCCGTGCCGAGCGCCAGCCCGAGGTCCTTGAAGTCGCTGCCGGAGGTCAGGTACTGGGTCTGGACGGTGTAGTAGAGCCGCGCGACCTTCTCGAGGCCCAGCCCCGTCACCGTGCGGCCGTTGAACGTCCCGCCGTCGGTCATCAGGAACGCCGCCTTGTTGTTGACGCCGCTGTTGGTGTGCACGCCGCCGGAGTCGTCCTCGCCGGTCAGGTAGAGCGGCGAGCCCATCCGATCCGGGTCCTCGAACTCGGCCGGATCGCGCAGGTCGCGGATCGCGCCGATCGGCAGCGACTCGCCGAGCTTCCAGCGGTCGGCGGCGGTGTCGTTCGGGCTCGCGGTCCTCTGGTCGATCAGCTCGCCGTAGACGTCGGCGAGGGACTCGTCGATGGCCCCCGACTGGTAGTAGTAGAAGAGGTTCGACGTGAAGAAGTCGAGGCCGTGGCTGAGCTCGTGGCCGACCGCGTCGTCGGCGCTGGCGAACGTGTCGCCGTAGATCATCTGCTCGCCGTTCCAGGAGGCGTTGGCGTGGGGGCAGCTGCGCTCGGCCTCGGGCGGGCAGTAGCGGACCGTCGACTTCAGCGTGAAGCCCTTGCCGTCGAGGCTGTCGCGGTTGAAGCGCGTCTTGAAGAAGCCGTAGTGGGCGCCGCTGTAGTCGTACGCCGGCTTCACGTCGGCGGCCGGGCCGCCGTAGGTCCCGCCCTCGCGCAGGACGGGGGTGGTGCACGGCACCCCGGCGCCGCGGACGTTGGCGCCGTCGCAGATCT
>DASVQH010000500.1:0-3266 GCA_036389195.1 Solirubrobacteraceae bacterium | reverse complement strand
TCGCCGTGTGGGAGGCGACGAAGGAGTCGCTGTACGAGACCGCCGCCTTCCCCGCGCTGTGCGTGGTCGCGGCGGGCGTCATCCCGGTGCTCGTGCTGGTGCGGCTGACCGACCGGCGCGCTCGCTGAGGCACGCCGCCTCGACGCGCCAGCGGCCGGCGGCCGCCACGACGCGCCCGGCGGCGGGCGGCTCGACGGAGGCGGTGCGCGTCAGCTGCGATCGGAAGGTGATCGCGTCCGGCCGCCCGTCGGCGCGGACGTCGCGCTTGCGGACGTCGAGCGCGTAGGCCAGCATCGTGCCGCGGAAGCGCCCGACGGCCGGGCGCCCGCAGGCCAGGACGGCCTCGCGTCCGCCGGCCTCGGCGATCACGGTGCGCAGGTCGGCGGCGAGGCGCGCATGGGCGGCGAGTCGCGGCGGCAGATCCGCGATCTCCCGGGCCTGGAGCCCGGCGGCCGTCGCGATCAGGACAGCCGCCAGCGCCCAGCGGCGCGCGCTCGCCCGTGCCGCGCCGGCCCCGGCCGCGACGGCGATCAGCGCCGCGCCCGGCAGCGCGTAGCGCGGCTCCCCGGAGAAGCCGGCCTCGGCCATCAGCGCCACGAGGCCGCACCAGGCGGCGCCGGCCGCGAGCAGGGCGCGCGGGCCGGCGAGCGCGGCCGCCGCGAGCGGGAGCGGCAGCAGGGCCAGGGCGGCGCCGAGGCTCGCCAACGCCGGCTGGGCGGCGAGCGCGGGCGCGCCGGGGTTGGGCACGAGCGCCCGGTCGCCGGAGCGCAGCAGCTCGCCGGAGCCGGCGAGCTCGGGGAGGAACCACGCGGCGGGGATCGCGACGGCCAGCCCGGCCGCCGCCGGCCGGAGCGCCGGGCGTCGCCACGCGACGAGCGCGGCGTACGCCGCCAGGAACGGCCAGGCCTCGACGCGGATCAGCGCCGCCGCGGCGCCGAGCGCCAGCGCCTGCTCGGGGCGCCCCGCCCGGTGGCGCAGCCACGCGCCGAGGACGAGGGCGAGGAACAGCGGCTCCGCGTCCCCGACCGCCGCGTGACGCAGGAACCCGCCGGTCAGCACCACGCCCGCCCCAGCCGCCACCGCGGCCACGGTCCGCCGCCCGCTGCCCGCCAGGTCGGCGGCCAGCTTCCCCCCGAGCAGCACCGCGGCGATCGCGCCGGCCCGCGCGACGACGAGCCACGCCGCCGGCGCGGCGCCGCCGAGCGGCGACAGCAGCGCGCAGATCGCCACCGGCAGCGGCTTGAACGCCGGCCCGTCGACCGTGCTCAGCTCCAGGTGCGCCACCTCCCTCCCCCACGTCAGCCACGCCCACGCGTCGTACTCGGGCGCCGCCGGGATCAGCAGCGACAGCGCGGCGAGGGCGAGGACGGCAGCGGCGGCGACGCGCACGGTCGAGAGCCTAGGCTGCCACCCATGTGGACCGCTCGACGCGTGCTGGCGGCGGCCGGCCTGGCCGAGGTGCTCGCGCTGGCGACGTGGTTCAGCGCCACCGCGACCCTGCCCGCGCTCACACGCGACTGGGGTCTGTCGGGCGGCGAGGGCGCGTGGCTGAGCGGCGCGGTCCCGGCGGGCTTCGTCGCCGGCTCGCTGCTCAGCGCGCTCCTCAACCTCCCCGACCGCTTCGAGCCGGGCCGGCTGATGGCGCTCGGGGCGCTGGGCGCCGCGGCGGCCAACCTGGTGCTGCTCGCGGCGGACGGTCTCGTGCTCGCGCTGCCCGCCCGTTTCGCCACGGGGCTCGCGCTGGCGGCCGTCTACCCGCCGGGGATGAAGCTCGTGACGACCTGGTTCAAAGCCGGGCGCGGGCTGGCGGTCGGCGTCGTCGTCGGCTGCCTGACGCTCGGCTCCGCGAGCCCGCACCTCGTCCGCGGGCTGGCCGACCCGGCGTGGCGCGGGACGGTCGTCGCGACATCGGCGTTCGCGCTGCTGGCGGCGCTCGTCGCGGCCCGTCTCCCCCAGGGCCCGCACGCGGCGCCCGCGCCCGCCGTCGACCTCCGCTACGGCGTCCGCGCCCTGCGCGACCGCCCGCTGCGGCTCGCGACCTTCGGCTACCTCGGGCACATGTGGGAGCTCTACGCGTTCTGGTCGTGGGTGGCGGTCTTCGCCGCCGCGTCGCTCGGCGCCCCCTCGCGGGCGACCGTCGGCGTCCTCGCCTTCGCCGGGATCGGCCTGGCGGGGATCGCCGGCGCGGTGGGCGGCGGCTGGCTGGCCGACCGGATCGGGCGCACGGCGCTGACCAGCGGCGCGATGCTGCTCAGCGGCACGTGCTGCCTGCTCAGCCCGCTGGCCTTCGAGGCGCCCGCGGCGCTGCTCATCGCGCTCCTGCTCGTGTGGGGCGCGGCGGTGATCGCCGACTCTGCGCAGTTCTCGGCCGCCGCCACCGAGCTGGCCGAGCCGCGGTTCGCCGGCTCGGCGCTCACCCTCCAGGTCGCGCTCGGCTTCGCGCTGACCATCGTCTCGATCCGCCTGGTTCCCGTCGTGGTCGGCGCGGCCGGCTGGCGCTGGGCGTTCCTCCCCCTGGCCGCCGGACCGGCGCTCGGCGCCGCGGCGATGCTGCGCCTCCGTGCCCTTCCGGCCGCGGAGGCGCTGGCCGGCGGGCGACGCTAGGCGGTCACGAGCGGCGCGAAGCCGCCGTAGCTCATGCGGCTCATGTCGGCCGGCTGCGGGACGTCGCCCAGCGCCTCGACGCGCGGGTCGCTCATCGTGAGGTGCATGACGGTGTCGCGGTGCTCGCGCGACGTGAACTCGACGACGGCGGCGGTCATCACGACGCCGTCCTCGACCGTCAGGTTCTCGCCCGGGTCGTCGGCGAGGAACTCGCGGTAGCTGAGCGCGCCGTGCTCGCGGGCGACCGCGCCGAACGCGACGGCCTGCGAGCGGTAGGCCTCGAGGTTGGCCCGCGGGACCGGGAGGAGGTAGAGATCGACGTACGGCGCGGAGCTCGGCATGGTGGCCGCCTTCCTGGGTTGCTGGTCACCCCTTCAGACGGCGGCGCCGCCCGGAACTCATCGCGGCTGCGCGATGTTGACCAGCCAGGAGATGCCGAAGCGGTCGGTCAGCTGGCCGAAGACGTCGCCCCACATCTGCTTCTCGAGCGCCATCACGATCGTCGCGCCGTCGGAGAGCTTGTCCCAGTAGCCGCGCAGCTCGGCCTCGTCGGCGCCGCTGAGCGAGATGGTGATGCTGCTGCCCTCGGCCAGCTCCATGCTGCGTGGGGTGTCGGCGCCCATCAGGACCAGGTCGCCCGGCGCCTCGAGCTGACCGTGCAT
>DASVQH010000499.1:0-2876 GCA_036389195.1 Solirubrobacteraceae bacterium | reverse complement strand
ACCGTCACGCGGCCGCCCTCGATCAGCGCCTGCGCGGCGCTGCGCGAGCCGGCGTGGCCGCCCAGGAAGACGTCGAGGCGGCTCCCGGCGGCCTCGCCCGGAACCCGCAGCTCATCCGGCACGCGGCCGCTCCAGCACGTAGAGGAGGGCGACGACCCCGAAGGTGATCGCCATGTCGGCGACGTTGAACGCCGGCCACAGCGGCAGGTCGATGAAGTCCGTGACCGAACCCTGGGCGATCCGGTCGATCAGGTTGCCGGCCGCCCCGCCGACCAGCAGGCCGGTCGGGACCCAGGCGCCCGGGCGGCCGGGGTCGCGGGCGAAGAACACGAGCACCGCGAGCATCGCCAGCACCGTCAGCACGACGAGCAGCCCGCCGCCGCCCTGCAGCAGGCTGAACGCCACGCCGGTGTTGCGGGTGTGGACGAGCTCGACGCCCGGCAGGATCCCGTCCCGCGAGCCGACGTCGACGTTGGCCCGCACGAGCGCCTTGGTCGCCTGGTCGACCGCGAGCACGGCGGCGCCGAGCGCCGCCGCCCGTGCCGGCGCGTTCACCCGGCGACGGCGTTGACGATCAGCCCGCCGACGATCTGCAGGACGATGATCGCCACCATCGGGCTGAGGTCGATCGGGCCGAGCCGCGGGACGATGCGGCGGAAGATCCGCAGGTAGGGCTCCGACACGTCGCGCAGGAAATCGAGGATCGCGCTCGACCAGCGGGCGTACGGGACGCTGATGCCGAGCGAGAACACGAGCGAGGCGACGACCCAGCCGATGAGGCAGAGGACGTAGACCCACAGCAGGCTCGACAGGAAGTCGGCGATCTCGGTGCGCGCGTCGCCCATCTGCGAACCAGAATAGGGGCCCGCGCCCCTAGCTCTGGTTGAAGAAGCCCTTCTCGATCAGCCGGGCGCGCTCTTCTGCCGAGACCTCGACGTTGCGCGGCGTGAGGAGGAACACCTTGTCGGCGATCCGCTGCATGCCGCCGTCGAGCGCGTAGGTGAGGCCCGAGGCGAAGTCGATCAGCCGCTTGGAGAGATCGGTGTCGGCGCCCTGGAGGTTGATGATCACCGGGATCGCGTCCTTGAACTTGTCGGCGATGTCCTGGGCGTCGTTGAACGACTTCGGGATCACCAGGTGGACCCGGACGTCGGCGCGGCCGTTGGCGCCGCGGGCGGCCCCGCCGCGCGAGGGCGGCACGGAGCGCAGGACCGTGGTCCGCCGCTCGGACGGCTCGTCGTCGGCGAAGATGTCGTCGATCTCGTCGCGGCGGCGGCGCGAGGACAGCCGGCGGACGTTGGGCCGCTCGCGGTAGCGGTCCTCGAGCTCGGCCTCGGGCTCCCGGCGCGCGGCAACCGCGGCGGGCGGATCGTCGAGGTCGTCGTCGTCGAAGCGATCCTCGGCGAGGCCGAAGTAGACGAGCGTGCGATGCCAGGTGTCGCTGAGGGCCATGGTGTGCGGGCTGGGATTCTCCGTCGCGCGGCGAGTCCCTGCAAACGCCAGTCTACGCGTAGAGCACCGAGCCGACGCGCACGATGGTCGCGCCCTCCTCCACGGCGACCGCGAAGTCCTGCGACGTGCCCATCGACAGCTCGGCGAGCCCGTGCTCGGCGGCGAGCTCGCGCAGGGCCGCGAAGTGGGGTCGGCTCTGCTCCGGATCCTCGGCGAACGGCGGCATGGTCATCAGCCCGGCGACGGTGACGGGGCAGCGTGCGATGAACGCGCCGAGCGCCTCGGGGGCGACGCCGGCCTTGCCCTCCTCGCGCGCGACGTTGACCTGCACGAGCACGCGCGTGCCCGGCCGGCCGTGGCGGCCGAGCTGCTCCAGCGCCGAGTCCGACGCCACCGAGTGCACGAGCTCTGAGTGCTCGAGCACCTGGCGCACCTTGCGGCTCTGCAGCTGGCCGATGAAGTGCCAGGTCAGCCGGCCGCCGTCCGGGCCGGTGGCCTTGGCCTCGAGGTCCTGCGCACGGTTCTCCCCCACGAGCGTCAGGCCCGCGTCGGCGAGGACGCCGAGCTCCGCGAGCGGGACGTACTTCACGGCGGCCAGCAGCGCGACCGCCTCCGGCTCCCGCCCGGCTCGGCCCGCGGCAGCGTCGATCTCCGCCCGCACGCGCTCGGCGTTGGCGCGCACGCGGGCGGCGTCCAGGCCGGTGATCAGGCGCGCCACACGACCCCCGCCTGCCGGCCGGTGACGCCGCCGTCGCGGCGATGGGAGAAGAACAGCGCCGGGTCGGAGCACATCGTGCAGAGCCCGGTGTCGTGGACCGCCTCCACGCCGGCGGCCTGGAGCTGCGTCCGCGCGACCCGCTTGAGGTCGAGGTTGCGCTCCCCCACCCGGGCGTCGTAGGACGCGAGCTCGGCGTGCACCTCCTCGCCCACCTCGTAGCAGCAGCCGCCCGCGCCCGGGCCGATCGCCGCGGCGACCGGGCCCTCGGCGCCGAGCTCGCGCAGCGCGCGGACGCCCTCGGCGAGGATGCCGCCCGCGAGGCCGCGCCAGCCGCCGTGCAGCGCCGCGACCGCGCCGTCGGCGGCCAGCAGCACCGGCAGGCAGTCGGCGACGAAGACCAGCGCGGCGGCGTCGGGCAGCGCGGTGGCCTGGCCGTCCTCCTCGGCGTGCGGGCGCCCGGGGCCCGGCGGCTCGGTGGCCCGGCGGACGGTGGCGCCGTGGACCTGGCGGCCGTAGAGGAAGCGCTCGCGCGGGCGCCCGACGGCGCGGGCCAGCCGCGCGCGGTTCTCGTCGACGTGGGCGTCGGCGTCGTCGGTGAGGCGGCCGAGGTTCAGCGAGGCGAAGGGGCCGGCGGAGACGCCGCCGCGCCGGGACGAGAAGAGGATCTGCGCGCCGGGGAGCTCGGCGCGGACGTGGCCGTCCTGCC
>DASVQH010000498.1:0-2023 GCA_036389195.1 Solirubrobacteraceae bacterium | reverse complement strand
AGGCCCGCGACGTCCGCAAGATCGCTTCGGAGCTGCGGCTGGAGGACCAGTTCGACGCCAGCGGCCTGCGGGTGCACTCGCCGGCGCGCCGGCCGACCGGAAGCACCGGCGGCGGCGGCACCGGCGGGCGCCGGCGCCCGTCGTCGCGCTCGGGCGGCGGGCATCGCCGCTCCGGCTCGCGCGCGTAGCCGCCGGTCGACAGGGCCCGGGGGCGCCGGTTAGGGTCCCTCGATGAGCCTCCTCCGCCGCGCCGTGACGCTGACCGCCGTCTGGGCCTGCCTGCTGTCCGCCTGGGCGGGCGCGGCGGGTGCCGCGACCTTCGAGGTCGAGGTCTTCAGCGACGAGGCGGACCCGGCGGGGTGTGACGCCGACTGCTCGCTGCGCGAGGCGATCATCGCCGCCAACGACACACCGGAGGCGGACACGGTCCGGCTCCCGCCCGGCGTCCACCAGATCGGGACCGAGCCCGGCAACGGCGGGCCGCAGACGGGCGACTTCGACATCGCGGCGGACCTCTCGATCGAGCCCATGGGCGGCGGCGAGGTCACGATCGACGGCGACGACCTCGACCGCGTCTTCGACGTCGCGCCGGGGGTCGAGCTGCGCCTCCGCGACCTGCGCGTGGCGAACGGCGCCGGGGCGGCCGGCGTCGACGACGGGCTCGACGGCGGCGGCATCCGCACGGCCGGCCGCGTCGTCCTGACGCGCATGCTGCTCGAGAGCAACCTCGGCCGCCGGTGGGGCGGCGCCGTCGCCGTGACCGCCGGCGGGAGCCTGGAAGCGGTCAACTCGACGTTCAAGGACAACGAGGCGGGCACCCGTGGCGGCGCGATCAGCGTCAGCCGTAACCCGGGCGCCGATCCCGACGCATCGGTGAAGCTCGACCAGTCGGTCGTGACCGGCAACTCGCTGCGCGACGCGTCCGGCGAGGGCGGCGGGATCCACGCGTTCGCCAGCACGCTCGTCCTGGACGCGTCGGAGGTCTCCGGCAACACCGCCGGCGTGGGCGGCGGCATCGACGTCGACAACGTCGCCTCGCTGACGCTCCGCAACAGCACCGTGAGCGGCAACCGGGGGACCCTGGCCAGCTTCGGTGGGGTCGGCGGCGTGCTGGCCCGCGGCGAGGTGACCACGCTGATCGAGGACTCGACGATCGCCCGCAACGTCGCCGGTTCCGGCGCGGCCGACTACGTCCACAACACCGTCGCGAGCGGCTCGACCGTGCGCACGACGCTGCGCCGCGCGCTGTTCGCCGAGGGCGCGCGCGACGGCGGCGGCGCCGCGCCCGCCTGCGACATCCAGGCCGACGTCACGGTCGACAGCGCCCACAGCCTCGCCGACGACGGCAGCTGCCGCCTCGGCGCGCCGACCGACCGGCCCGCCGCCGCGCCGGTCCTGGGGGCGCTCGGCCAGAACGGCGGCCCGACGCGGACCCACGCGCTCGGCGCCGGCAGCGCCGCCATCGACGCCGGCGGCACGGGCTGCCCAGCGACCGACCAGCGCGGCGCCGGCTTCCCCCGGCCGCTGGGCGCGGCGTGCGACATCGGCGCGTTCGAAGCGCCGTCGAGCGGCGCGCCGGACGGCGACGGCGACGGCTTCCCCGATGTTTCCGACAACTGCCCCTCGGTCGGGAACCCGGACCAGGCCAACGCCGACGGCGACGCGTCCGGCGACGCCTGCGAGGACGACGACGACAACGACGGCCGCGCCGACGCCGCCGACAACTGCTCGCTGGTCGCCAACCCCGGCCAGGAGAACACCGACGGCGCGCCCGACGGCGGCGACGCCTGCGACGCCGACGACGACGGCGACGGGGTCGCCGACGTCGCCGACAACTGCGCGCTGACGCCCAACCGCGAGCAGGAGGACCGCAACCGCGACGGCTTCGGCGACGTCTGCCAGCCGGGCGTCAGTGGGACCGTCGAGCTCGACGACAAGCCCGCCGACGGCGCCCTCGTCGTGCTCTGCGTCTTCGGCGGTCAGTGCCGGCAGGAGGCGACGGACGCACGGGGCCGCTACCGCT
>DASVQH010000497.1:0-11757 GCA_036389195.1 Solirubrobacteraceae bacterium | reverse complement strand
GCGCCCGCCGGCGCCTCGACCTCGAACACCGCCCCGTGGCGCCGGCGCACCACCACCTCGCGATCGCCGACGCGGAAGCGCACCTCGCCGCCGTCGATCGCCGCCGGCCGCCAGGTCAGGTCGACGTTCTCCACGGCCGGCGGATACGCGACCCGCACCGCCGCGCGCCCGGGCGCGGCGTCCACCCGCTGCACCGACAGCGCGCCGGAGGCGACGACCGCGAACGGCCGCGACTCCAGCCGGTAGCCCGCCGCGCTGACGACGAGGCGGTAGGTCCCGAGCTTCGCGCGGCGCGGGACCTCCCAGGCGGCGTCGTAGCGGCCGCGGTCGTCGGCGCGCCAGAGCATCGCGAGGCCGAGGTCGGAGTCCGCCCGGCGCCAGCGCCCGCGCCGGTCACGGCGCTCGGCGAGCACGAACGGCGCGCCCACCGGGCGGTCGGCGCCCGCCGGGCCGCCTTCCCAGCCCAGCGTCGCGCGCTCGAGCCGGCCGACCTTCTCGGCGGGCTCGGCGACGATGCGCCCCGACGTCGCGCCGGGCGGGTACTCCGGGCCGTCCGGGCGAACGCCGTTGACGGCGTCGAACGGGTCGGGGCCGGGCGCCGGCTCGCCGCGGACGAGCCGTCCCGCGAGGTCCGCCAGGCGCTCCTGCAGGAAGACCGACTCCAGCGGCCCGAAGAGCGTCGATCCGCCCTCGTAGTGCTGCTGGGAGTACTCCTCGGGCGTCGTGATGTAGGACAGGTAGTCGTCGGCGAGCCCGGCGATGACGACGCGGCGGATCGGCGCGGCCGGGCGCGCCGCCGCGGCGACCGCGGCCTTCACCCGCACGCCGACCTCCTTGGTCGGCTCGCCCGGCAGCGAAGCGATCATGCGGTCGCCGATCCGGACGACGGTGAGGGGGACGGCGGCCGGGAAGTCGCCCGCCGGGAACATCAGCTTATGGCCCTGCTCGGGGTCGTCCTGCTCGCTGCGGCGGCCCTCGAACGGCGTGCGGGTCACGTCGTAGAGCGGCCCGCGGCCCTCCTCCGAGCCGGTGAAGAACGGAATGCCGGGGACGCCCTTGCTCGCCACGCGGCCCTTCGACGTCTCGCGCCCGCAGAAGCAGGCGCGCGTGGCGCGGACGTCGAGCGCGGGACGCGAGGACATGCGCCGCCGCGCCCGCCGCCAGGCGGCGAGCATGGCGCCCGCCTCCGCGCGGCCGACCTCCTCGGCCCCGGCCGGGCCGGTGTGGTCGAGGCCGGCGCTCTGGTCGCCCTCCTCGGCGTTGCCGTAGACGTTGACGACCTCCTGGCGCCCGGGGACCTTGCCGCGCTTGCGCACCTTGGCCTCGAAGACCCGGTGCGCGGTGGCGTGGTGGTCGGCGTCGTAGGCCTGGAACTCGGACTTCACGACCGTGCCGTGGTCGGCGAACTCCGACCACGCGCCGATGGGGACGTGGCGGCAGCGCTTGCGCCGCCCCGGATGCTTGCGGCAGCGCACCTTGTCGACGCGCAGCACGTCGACGTCGGGCGCGACCGTGTGGCGCTCGCCGTCGGGATCCTCGGCCGCGCTGCCCGTGCCGAAAGCCTGCTCGATCCCGTGATCGGCGAGGTGGGCCTCGATGCTGCGGTTGCGCGTCACCCCGAGCAGCTCGACGTCGCCCCAGCCGGCCACCGCGCGCCCGAGGTCGGCCGTCGCGCGCTGGATGGACAGCGTGATCTGGCGGGCCAGGAACGTGTAGAGCTGGCGGTCGGCGGGCTGCGGGTCGAAGAAGTCGGTGAACGACGTCGGCGTCGTCGCGGTCTGGGTGCTGGGGGCGGCGGTGTTGTAGGTCGGGAAGTTCGCGTAGCCCCCGGGGCCGGAGTGCGTGTGGGTGACCGAGATGAGGACGTCGCGCTCGTCGAAGCCCGCCAGCTCGGCGATCTGCTGCTGCATGCCGGCCGGGACCATGAAGAGGTCGAGCGCGACCAGCGCGATCCGCCGGCCGCCCCGCTGCAGCACGAGGGTGCGGGCGAACAGCCGCGTGTGCTGGCCGAGCGCGCGGCGGTCGGCGCGGGTCCAGCCGCCGAGGTAGTAGCCCGTGCGGGGCGGGGTGATGTCGGCGCGCCCGGCGCCGGCCTTCAGCCGCGGGCCGGGGGCCGCGCCGGCGGGCGACGCGGCGGCGAGGACCACGGCGAGGGCGAGGGCGACGAGGACGGCGGCGAGGCTGCGCACGCCACATACCGTGCCACGGAACGCGGCGGCCCGCCTCACCTTCGTTCCGGCAGCCCGGCGAGGTCGCGCTGCTCCACCGGCCGTGCCTCGATGACCTGGTCGAGCCACGCGAACAGCGCCCGTCGATCGCCGCGTCCCGTGATGGTGCCGAACGCCGTCAGCGCCGCGGCGAAGGCCACGAACCCCGCGTACTGCCATTCGCCGCGCGCCAGGCCCACGAAGCAGAATCCGAACCACAGGGCCATGAAGGCCGTCACGGGCACGGACCACCCCATCCGCCCGCGCAGCAGCGTCCCGGTGCCGTCCGGCAGCGCGCGGACGTGGAGCGTCGGGCGCCAGGAGTTCCGCCAGACCCTGCTCCCGTTCGCCAGCCATGCATGCCGGCCGCGCACCCACCCGCGCGTGACGCGGACATTCGGAGGAAACGGGTGGAGCTCGGCCAGGATCTGTCGGCGCGGCGGGCCGAGCTCGGCCTTCAGCCGGGCCAGCAACTCGTCGGGCGGCAGCGGGCTCTGGAGCTCGACGGGGCGGCGGATGAGGTCCCGCGGCGCGCTCACGCGGGCATGGTCCCCGCTCACACAATGCGTCATGCCCGCCCTCTAGCCTGCTACCGACATGCCCCCTGCCGCCCGTTCCCGCCCCCGCCGCGCCCCGATGAAGGAGACACCCGTCGAGCAGCAGCCCGGCGAGGCGCTGGTGTGGACCGACGGGGCCTGCAGCGGCAACCCCGGCCCTGGCGGCTGGGCGGCGATCGTCGTCCCCCCTGGCGGCGGCGAGCCGATCGAGCGCTCGGGCGGCGACCCGCAGACCACGAACAACCGCATGGAGCTGACCGCCGCCCTGGAGGGCCTGCGCTCGTTGCCGGACGGCTCGCGGGCGGCGATCGTCACCGACTCCCAGCTGATGATCAACTCGATGACCACCTGGCTCGACGGCTGGCGGCGCAAGGGCTGGAAGACCGCGGCCGGCAAGCCGGTCAAGAACCGCGACCTGCTCGAGGCGCTCGACGCCGAGGTCCAGCGCCACGAGGCGGTGCGCTGGCACTGGGTCCGCGGGCACGAGACGGGCGCGGCCCACGAGCACAAGGCGCTCAACGACCGGGCGGACCGCCTGGCCGTCGCCGCGGCCGCCGAGGCCGCGGGCCGCGGCTGATCGCCCGCGCGGCCGGGTAGCCTCGCCGCCGTATGCCGCTGGAGCCCACGTCGCCCGAGGCGGTCCTCGACCACGTCGAGGCGGACGCCGACGTGATCGTCGCGATGGCCAACGGCGAGCCCGTCGGCGTGCTCGACGCGCTCGAGCAGCACCACGAACGGCTCTCGGGCGTGCGCGTGCACCAGATGCACGTCCTCCACGACCGCCCGTACCTGCACGGGACGCTGCAGCCGCACCTCGGGCACGTCTCCTACTTCCTGTCGCCGGTGACGCGCCCGGCGTACTGGGCGGGTGGCTGCGATCTCGTCCCCAACCACTTCTCGGAGATGCCGCACCTGCTGCGCGACACGACGCGCTGCTCGCTCGTCCTGGCCGCCGCCAGCCGGCCGGACGCGCACGGCTACTTCTCCCTCGGCACGAACGCCGAGTACGTCGCCAAGCTGATCGGCCAGGTCCCGTTCTTCCTCGAGGTCAACGCGCGGATGCCGCGGACGTTCGGGCTCAACCAGGTCCACGTGTCGCAGGTCGCCGGGTGGTGCCAGACCGACCGCCCGCTGGTCGAGGTCCCCCCGGTCGTCCCCGACGAGCGCGACGCGTCGATCGCCGAGCAGGTCGCCGAGCGGGTCCGCGACGGGGCGACGCTCCAGGTCGGGATCGGCGGCATCCCCAACGCGCTGCTGACGGCGCTGCGCGGCCACCGCGACCTGGGCATCCACACCGAGCTGCTCTCCGACGGGATCGTCGACCTGGTCGACTGCGGGGTGGTCACCAACACCCGCAAGGCGCTGCGGCCCAACAAGGTCGTCACCACGTTCGCGATGGGCACAACCGGCATGTACGAGTGGATGCATGACAACGGCGCGGTCGAGATGCTTCCGGTCGACTACGTCAACGACCCGCGGGTCATCGCGCGGGAACGCGACTTCGTGTCGGTCAACGCGACGACGGAGGTCGACCTGCTCGGCCAGTGCGCGTCCGAGACGGTCGCCGGGCGCTACTGGTCCTCCAGCGGCGGCCAGGCCGACTTCGCGCGCGGCGCGATGTACTCCGAGGGCGGCCAAGCGTTCATCGTGCTGCACTCCACGACCCGCAGCGGCCGCAGCCGGATCCGGGCGCGGCTGACCGAGGGCTCGGTGGTGACGACGCTGAAGAACACCGTCGACCACGTGGTGACCGAGTGGGGGATCGCGAAGCTCCGCGGCCGCTCGCTCGCCGACCGGGCGCGGGCCCTGATCGCCATCGCCCATCCCGACCACCGCGAAGCGCTCGAAGCCGAAGCCCGCGAGCTCGGCGTGCTCGGGCGCCCCGCGACGATCTCGGTGCCGGGGCGCCGGGCGTCCTGAGCGGCGCCAAGCAGGCGCCGCCACGGGCGACCGGCGGCGGCCGGGCGCGCCGTGCGGCCGAACGCGCGCTGCTGACGAGCTGGCGCGCCGTGCTCGAGTTCATCGACGACCGCGCTCACCGCGATGCCGCGCAGATCGCGTTCTTCGCCGTGTTCTCGTTCATCCCGCTGGCGCTGCTGCTCGTCGCGGCGTTCGGGCTCTTCGTCGACGGCGACGAGGTGCGCAACCGCGTGGTCGGCACCGCGCTCGACGGCATCCCGATGTCGCAGGACGAAGACCGCGAGCGCCTCGAGGGGACGCTCCTGAGCGCCCTCGACGCCGCCGGCCGCCTCGGGCCCTTCACGGTCCTGCTCCTGATCGCCGGAGGCAGCGGCGTCATGAGCGCCCTGCGCCACGCCATCAACCAGGCGTGGGACATCCACAGCCGCCCGCCGCTGCTGCGCCGCAAGGCGCTCGACGTCGCGCTCATCCTCGGCGCCACCGTGATCCTCGCGTTCTCGCTGTCTTCGAGCGCGACCCGCCGCGCCTCCGAGCTCCTCGACGACGAGGCCGGCGGCGGGTGGCTGGCGGCCGGCCTGCTCGACGCGCTCGGCGACGTGCTCCCCTTCCTCTTCACCGCGGGCGTGATCGGGTTCCTCTACCGGGTGCTGCCGATGCACCGCCCGCGCGTGCGCGAGATCTGGCTCGGCGCGGTCGTCGCGACCGCGCTGCTCGGCATCGTCCGCGCGGCGCTCGAGGTCTACTTCGAGGAGTTCGCCGATCTCGGCGCGCTCTACGGCTCGCTCGGCGCGCTCATGGCGCTCCTGCTGTTCGTCTACGCGGCGTCGAACGTGATCCTGTTCGGGGCGGAGTTCGCCTCCGAGTGGGCGCGGCTGCCGGGCGACGAGGAGGTGCACGGCGAGATCCGCCGCGGGCGCGAGTGGGTGCGGGCGAAGCTGCGCCGCTGAGCGAGGGGTCAGACCCCTCGCTTCACTTCGTACAGCAAGGGGTCAGACCCCTCACTTTCGTTCGTATAGCGAGGGGTCTGACCCCTGCGGGCTGCCGCGGCGGAGCGGCAGGGCGCGCGCCGCGGTCGGGACGGTGTGGGGCTGCGGGGTTGACGTGCGTCGCGCCGCGGAACTGCATCATCGGTAGGCAAGTAGTTGTCTGCCGTTCGCCGCTGCGAAGGACCGGAAAGCGGCGGTGGTCAACCTGGATCGGCGGGCACCCACACAGGGAGCCATCCACGTTGACCACCCCAGTGGTGGTCAAGGTGGATGACGAGAGGCGGTCGGCGCGAAACATCCACGTTGTCCCCCGCCACAACGTGGAAGAACGGCGGCCGCCGAGCGGTGCGATCCACGTTGAGGTCGTAGAGCGACCCAAACGTGGCAACACCGCCGAGAACGGGGCACAACATCCGCGTTCACCCCCTTCTCACCGCGACTCTCGCAAGCCGTTCCCCTCTCCTCGCGTCCCCCGCCGAGGGACACGCGAACAGAACCCTCCCCTATCGATGCCCGAAGTCCTGCTGAAGACACGCGCCTAGCCGCCCGTCCAGTTCGGGATGGCGTCGGCGCCCGGCGCGGCGGCACCGCCGTCGCGCGGCCCGGGCCCGGGGACGTTGCGGAACTTGAACGGGGCGGGGTCGCGGCCGGGCTGGATGAACCAGCACTCGCCGCTGACGTCGGAGGCGAAGAGGTGGACGACCGTGCCGGCGACCGTCTCGGCGGGGATGATCTCGAAGCCCGCCTCCACCAGCGCCTCGCGGAAGCCCGCGATGATCCGCGACTCGGCGAAGCCCGGGCAGACCGCGTTGTAGCGGATGCCCTCGGCGGCCAGGGCGGGGCCGAGCGAGCGGGTGAGGCCGACCACGGCGTGCTTGTTGGCGGCGTAGATCGGGTCGGGCGGGACGCCGGTGAGCCCGGCCAGCGACGCGGTGGCGACGATCGCGCCGCCGCCGCGCGCGCGCAGCGCGGGCAGCGCGGCGTGGGTGCCGAACACGACGCCGTCGAGGTTGATGCCCATGGCGCGGCGGTAGCGCTCGACGTCGAAGTCGTCCCCCACGCCGTGGCCGCTGGCGACGCCCGCGTTGAGGTGCACGAGATCGAGGCCGCCGAAGCGCTCGAGCGCGAACGCGACGGCCGCGACGTTCTCCTCGAGCACGGCGACGTCGGTGCGCACGAACGCGCCGCCCACCTCCGCGGCGACCGCCTCGCCGCCGTCCGCGTCGACGTCGGCGACCACGACCGAGGCGCCGGCGCCCGCGAGCTCCGCGCACGTGGCGCGGCCGAGGCCGCTCGCCCCGCCGGTGACGAGCGCGACCTTGCCGGAGAGATCGGGCATGCGGCCGAGAAGGTACCGGAGTGCCTTACCCTCCGAAGCCATGAGCAGCCGCACCGCCGAGAAGGCCAAGGCCCGCGAGGCCCGGCTGGCCGCCGAGCAGGCCGAGGCACAGCGCGCCACGCGCGGCCGGCGCCTCAAGCTCCTCGGGCTCGTCCTGGCCCTCGCCGCCGTGCTCGTCGCGGCGGGCATCCTGGTCAGCCGGTCCGGCTCCGACGACGAGAAGGAGGCGACCGCGCAGCCGGAGACGCTGTTCGCGGGCATCCCGCAGGACGGCGCCTGGCTCGGCGATCCGCAGGCACCCGTGGTGGTCGAGGAGTACGCCGACCTGCAGTGCCCGTTCTGCGCGCGCTTCGCCACCGGCGAGCTGCCCGGGATCGTCAGCGACTACGTGCGCCCCGGCAAGGTGCGGATCCGGCTGCGGCTGCTCACCTTCCTCGGCGACGACTCCGTGACCGCCGGGCGGTTCGCCGTCGCCGCCGGGCAGCAGGACCGGCTGTGGCCGTTCGTCGAGGCCTTCTACGCGCAGCAGGGCCGGGAGAACTCCGGCTACGTGACCGCCGACTTCCTGCGCGCCCGCGCCAAGGAGGTCCCGGACCTCGACGCCGACCAGGCGTTCACGGCCGCCGACGGCGCCCCGGTCACGAAGCAGCTCGACGCCAACCAGCAGGCGGCCCAGGCCGCGAAGGTCGACGCCACGCCGACGTTCCTGGTCGGCCGCCGCGGCGGGCCGCTCGCGCCGGTCGACGGCGGTGACCTGCGCGGGGCGCTCGACGCCGCCCTGGCCGGGCAGTGAGCGACGCGCGGCTGCGGACCGCCGCGCTGGTCCTCGCCGTCCTCGGCATCGGGGTGGCCGGCTACCTCACCTACGTCCACTACGCCGACCTCGAACCGGTCTGCGCGGGCGGCGGCCACGGGTGCGAGATCGTCCAGGCCTCGCCGCAGTCCGAGCTCGCGGGGATCCCGGTCGCGCTGCTCGGGCTGCTCGGCTACCTCGTGCTCGCGGGCGTCAACCTCGCCGCCGGCGAGGCCGCGCGCATCCTCGGCGCGCTGGTCGCGCTTGTCGGTTTCGGGTTCAGCGTCTACCTGACCGTCGAGTCGGTCACGGTGATCGAGGCGACGTGCCAGTGGTGCCTGGCCAGCCTCGGGCTGATGACCGCGCTGGCCGGCGTCTGCGTCGCGCGTCTACTGCGCGCCTGAGCGGGTACGTCCTGCCCGGGACGCAACGAGAACGCGGGGGGACACGATGGCCACGAAGCAGAACGGAAGCGGCAGCGCCGCGACGGCGAAGCGCCGGCGCGCCGAGCACGCCGAGCGCTCGCGCGCGAAGGCCGACGAGCGCCGCCAGAAGGCGTCGGGTGCAGCGGCGTGGGTGGCCGAGCGCACCGGCGACTGGACGCTCGACGAGTTCGACCCGAACGTCATGGACCGCCAGAAGTACTTCTGGAACCCGCTCATGGACTACTACTTCCGGATGGAGATCGAGGGCTGGGAGCGGCTGCCCGAGCCGCCGGCGCTCCTGATCGGCATCCACTCGGGCGCGCCGTTCGTGTGGGACGCCTGGACGGTCGGCGTGCAGTGGTGGCGGCGCTTCGGCTCCGAGCGCATCCTCCACGGCACCGCGCACGACGCGCTGATGGCCGCGCCGGTCATCGGCGACTACTTCAGGAAGATGGGCGTCCTGCCCGCCGCACCCGACTCGATCGCCGCGGCGCTGGCCGCCGGGCGCGACGTCGCCCTGTGGCCGGGCGGCGAGGTCGACTCGCTGCGCCCCTGGACCCAGCGCGACGAGGCGGTCCTGGCCGGGCGCACCGGCTTCATCCGGATGGCGATCGGCGCCGGCGTCCCGATCGTCCCGATCTCCACGGTCGGCGGGCCGGACTCGATGCCGGTGCTGCTCTCCGGCCGCGGGCTCGCCAAGGCGCTGCGGCTCGACAAGGTGGCGCGGCTGAAGACCTTCCCGATCTCCTTCAGCGTCCCGTGGGGGATCAGCCCGGCGGTCCTGCCGGAGATCCCGCTGCCGACCAAGATCCGCACCGCGTTCCAGGAGCCGATCGACCTCGGCGACGACCCGGACAAGGCCGATGACGAGGCGTTCGTCGAGGCCAAGTACGAGGAGATCCAGGGCAGCATCCAGCGGGGCATGGACACGCTGGCGCGGCGGCGGGCCTTCCCGGTGTTCGGGTAGCCCGCCGCCGCACACCGCGCCGCGTCGCTAGCGCTTCAGCTTCACGACCGTCCGGGTGACCTGCGCCTTGCCGCCGCCCGCCGGCAGGAAGCGGACCGTGACCTTGAGCTTCGCGGGCCCGCTGCCCCGCTGCAAGCGGCGCTTGGCCGCGCGGGTGAGCCGGATCGTCACCGACTCCGCGCCCGCGCCGTTCGCGCGCGCCTTCCCGCTGCCCACCTTGCGGCCGGCCGCGGTGGCCTTGGCGGTCAGGCGGCCGGCGGCCGGGACGGTCACCTTCACGCGGACGCCCTTGCGCAGCGCCGTGGCGAGCCTGAGCTTGCCGCCGGCCACGGTCAGCGCCGGCTTGGCCGGATCGACCTCGGGCGGCGCGACGGGGTCGTGCTTCACCGGCGTGACCGGCGCGCCGACCGCCGGGACGTCCGCCGGGCTCCAGTCGGGCTGGCGCGCGTCCTCGATGATCGCGTTCGCGCCTGCGGAGGGCAGCCGGCAGCCGCCGGCGAGCGGCGGGACCTCACCGGTCAGGATCCGCGGCGGCAGCTGGCCGTCGGAGTCCTCGAAGGCGATGCGGCCGCCGTCGGGCGAGAACGTCGGGCTCTTGTAGGTGCCGTTCGGGCTGCCGAACGAGAAGCACTGCTCGGGCAGCGCGGGCGGCGCGCCGTTGAGGCGGTAGATCGTCACCTGGTCGTCGGACTTGCCGATGTCGGGATCCGAGCCGCTGCGCACCTTGGTGGAGACGAACGCGGCCTTGTCGCCCTGGCGGGTGATCTCGCCGTCCTTCAGGCTCCACGCGCCGTCGTCGGAGAACCAGCCCTGGATCTCCTGGTTGCCGTCGCCGACGTGGTCGATCATGGCGTCGAGGTTGAACTGCACGCTCTTGTCGGAGAGCAGCAGCGTGTCGTTGCCGATCCAGGACGGGTGCGTCCAGCCCGACTGGCGGCCGAGGCCCGGCTCGTCCCAGCCAGTCTGGCGGTCGGGGTGCGAGTAGCCGATGCCCGTCCACTGGCGGACGTCCTGGCAGTTCGGGTAGCCGGCGGGGAAGCAGCCGGGGTCGTTCTCGACCGCGAAGTAGCGGTACTCGTAGGCGACCTTCGAGCCGTCGGGCGAGATCTCGGGCCGGAACGGACCCAGGAAGTACGACGAGAGGTTGTCCGTCCGCTCGCCGGAGACCGGCGTGTCGAAGTCCGCCAGCAGGCGGCCGTCGGGCGCCAGACGATGCAGGCGGCGGCCGTGGAGGGCGATGAACGAGCCGTCGTCGGCCCGCGACTGGTAGCTGTAGCCGCCGTCGTGGGTGATCTGCGTCTGGCGGCTGCCATCAGGGGCGGCGACCCAGACGTCGCCGCCGCGCATGAAGGAGATCGAGTCGGCGGATGCGGGCGCGGCGAGCGCGAGGCACGCCAGGACGGCGGTGGTGAGGACGGTCGAGCGCTTCGGCATGCGGGGCTCCTGAGGACGGGTGGCGGGGATGCGCCGCACTCTGCGCCCGCCCGGTTGCCGCGCGGTTGCCCCGACCGTGCCGTCTGCTTGCAACCCACGGCAAATCGCACCGCCGGGCGATCGGTCAGGCTTGGTGCGCATGCTGCACGTCCACCGAGCCGAGCGGGCCGACGGCCTCGTCGACGGGCTGCGCGAGCTGCTGCTCGCCCCGCCCGCGGACCCCTTCGCGCGGGAGGTCGTCGCGGTGCCGACCCGCGGCATCGAGCGCTGGCTGGCGCAGCGGCTGTCGGGCGGCCTGGGGACCAGCCCCGGCCGCGGCGACGGGATCTGCGCGAACGTCGCCTTCCCCTCCCCGCGCGCGCTGACCGGCGAGGCGGTCGCGGCGGCGTCGGGGATCGACCCGGAGGCCGACCCGTGGGTGCCCGAGCGCTCGGTCTGGCCGCTGCTCGATGTGGTCGACGCGGCGCTCGACGAGCCGTGGCTGGCCCGGCTGGCAGCACATCTGCGGGCCGGCGCGGCGGAGGTCCGCGCGGCACGGCGCTTCGCGGGCGTCTGCCGCGTCGCCGAGCTCTTCGACCGCTACGCGCTGCACCGCCCCGACATGGTCCGCGCGTGGGCGCGCGGCGAGGACGCGGACGGCGCCGGCCGGCCGCTGCGGCCCGAGGCGGCGTGGCAGGCCGAGCTGTGGCGCCGCCTCGACGCGGCGCTCGACGTCCCCGGGCCGGCCGAGCGGCTCGCGGACGCGTGCGCCGCCCTGCGCGCGCGGCCGGACCTGCTCGAGCTCCCCGAGCGCGTGGGCCTGTTCGGGCTCACCCGCCTGCCGGCCGGGCATCTCGAGGTCCTGGCCGCGCTCGCCGCCGGGCGCGACGTCCACCTGTTCGTCCTGCACCCGTCCCCGGCCCTGTGGGAGCGCGTCGCGGCGCTGCCGCCCGTCCGCCACCGCGCCCAGGACGGCAGCGGCAAGCTGCCGCGCAACCCGCTGCTGGCCTCGTGGGGCCAGGACGTACGCGAGCTGCAGCTCGTGATCGCCGCCGCCGGCGAGCACGCCGACCGTCACCACCCGAGCGCCGCGGCGGCCACGCCCGAGACGCTGCTGGAGCGGCTGCAGGCGGCCGTGCGCGCCGACGCG
>DASVQH010000496.1:0-3057 GCA_036389195.1 Solirubrobacteraceae bacterium | reverse complement strand
CTCGGAGAGGAACTCGAGCAGGAACGCCTCGAACTCGTCGTCGGCGCGGTCGATCTCGTCGACCAGCAGCACCACGGGACCCGGGTGGTCGAGCGCCTCGAGCAGCGGGCGCCGCAGCAGGAAGCGCTCGGCACGCCGCTGATCCGGCTGCAGTGCTACGAGGGCATGGACAGCTCCGAGGCGCTGTACGAGTGGAACTACCCGCGCCAGCTGCTGCGGATCCGGCTCGCCGAGGCGGGCGGGGAGGCGCTGGCCGAGGAGGACCTGTTCTCCCGCGAGTACCTGCTGCGCCGGCCGGTGCTGCAGGCGATCGAGCATCCGGGCCCGCTCCCGGCGGTGCTCCTGGTCGACGAGCTCGATCGCGCCGACCACGACTTCGAGGCGTTCCTGCTCGAGGTGCTCGCCGACGCGGCGGTGACGGTCCCCGAGCTGGGGACGATCCGCGCCGCGGTCGCGCCGGCGGTCGTCCTGACCTCCAACCGGACGCGCGACCTGCACGACGCGCTCAAGCGCCGCTGCCTCTACCACTGGATCGACTACCCGGCGCCGTCGCGCGAGGTCGAGATCGTGCGCCGGCGCGTGCCGGGGACGCCGGCGTCGCTGGCCGGCGACGTCGTCGCCGCGCTGGGACGGCTGCGCGCGGCCGACGTGCAGAAGCCGCCGGGCATCGCCGAGGCGATCGACTGGGTGGCCGCGCTGGAGCTGCTCGGCGCGGAGCGGCTCGACGCGGAGGCGGCGGACCGGACGCTCGGCGCGGTGCTGAAGTACCGCGAGGACCAGGCGGCGGCCCGCGCGGCCGGGCTCGACGCGCTGGTGCGGGGCTCCGCGTGACGCTGGCCTTCGCGCGCGCGGTCGAGCGCGACGCCCCGCTCGCCGCCGTCGCGCTCGGGCGGTCGCTGCGGGCCGCCGGCCTGCCCGTGACGCCGGACCGCGCCGCGACGTTCGCCGCGGCTTGCGACCTGCTCGGCGCGCGGGCGCGATCGCCCCTCTCCTGGGCCGCGCGCAGCGCCTTCGTGACCGCACGCGACGAGGTTCCGGTGTTCGACGCGGTCTTCGCCCAGGTGGTCGACGGGCTCGCGGACCCGGCGGGGGACGGCCGCGGCGACCCCACCGCGCCGCCGCCGCCGCGCACGCCCGCGCGCCGTCCCCCCCCGTCGGCGCCGCCGCGCAGCCGTGCCCGGCCGTCGGCCGGCGGCGAGCGCGGCGCAGCGGAGACCGACGCGCCCGTGTCGGTCGAGGAGCGCGAGATCCCGGTCGGCGTCGCGGCCTCGGACGCCGAGCGGCTGGCCGAGGTGCGCCTCGACGAGCTCGACGACGCCGAGCTGGCGCTCGTCGCCGGGCTGATCCGTCGCCTGGCGGTCGCCACGCCGCCGCGGCGGGCACGGCGCTCTGAGCCCGCGCGGGGCGGTGAGCAGCTGGACCTGCGGGCGACGCTGCGCCGCAGCCTGCGCAGCGGCGGCGACCCCGTCCAGCACCTGCACCGGCGCCGCGTGCAGCGGCCGCGTCCGCTGGTCGGCCTGCTCGACGTATCCGGCTCGATGGCGCCGTACGCCCGCGCCTACCTCCTGCTGCTCGAGGGCGCCGTGCGCGGCGCGCGGGCCGAGGCCTTCGTCTTCGCCACGCGGCTGACCCGCGTCACACGGGCGCTGCGCGACGGCCGCGCCGCCGTCGCGCTGGAGCGCGCCGGCCGCGCCGCGCCCGACTGGGCCGGCGGCACGCGCCTGGGTGAAGCGATGCGCGCGTTCAACGACGGCTTCGGCCGCCGCGGCATGGCCCGCGGCGCGGTCGTCGTCGTCTTCTCCGACGGCTGGGAGCGCGGCGACCCCGCCCTCCTCGGCCGCGAGATGGAGCGCCTGGCGCGCCTCGCGTACCGGATCGTGTGGGTCAACCCGCGGGTCGCCGCCCGCGGCTTCGCCCCCGTCACCGGCGGCATGGCCGCCGCCCTGCCCCACGTAGACGACCTGATCAGCGGCCACAGCGTCGCGGCGCTCGACGCCGTCGTCGCTGCCATCGGCCGCCACCGCTGACTGAGACCAGAGAGGACCGGCATGCGCTTCGAGAACACCTTCGCCGTCGACGCCCCGATCGATGAGGTGTGGAAGGCGGTGCTCGACGTCGAGCGCGTCGCGCCCACCGTCCCGGGCGCGCAGGTCCTCGAGCGGACCGGCGACGACGCGTACAAGGTGGCGATCAAGGTCAAGGTCGGCCCGATGTCGATGACCTACAGGGGCGACGTCGAGGTGACGGACGCGGACGAGGCGGCGCACCGGGCGGGGATGAAGGTCAAGGCCAAGGAGTCGCGCGGCCAGGGCACCGCGAACGCCGACGTGACGATGGTGCTGACCGGCGACGCCAGCCACACGACAGGCTCCGTGACCACCGAGGTCGAGCTCAGCGGCAAGGTCGCCACCATGGGCCAGGGTGTCCTCCAGGACGTGAGCGGCCGGATCATGAAGCAGTTCGCCGGCAACCTGGCGGCGATGCTCGAGGGCACCGGGGACGAGGCGGCGGCGCCCGCCCCGCCGCCGCCGGCGCCGCCGGAGGGCGCGGCCCCGCCGCCGCCGCCCCCGCCGCCGAAGCCGCGGCCCGCCCCGCCGGCCGCCGAGGCGCTCGACCTCGGCTCGGTCGGCGGCGCGATGGTCGCCGACCGCCTGCGGGACCCGAAGGCCCTCGGGGGCCTGCTCGGGCTCGTCGCGCTGATCGCATTCTGGCTCGGGCGCCGGTCGGCGTGACCGTTCTCGCGCACGTCGGCGGCGTGCCGCTCGAAGAGCTGGTGCTTCCGCTCGTGCCGGTGGCGGGCGCGCTGGCGCACCGGCTCTGGCACGGCCTCGCTCGTCGTGCGAGGATCGGCCCATGGCCACCCGTCTCAATCCCTACCTCACCTTCGACGGCACCGCCCGCGAGGCGATGGAGTTCTACCGCGACGTCCTCGGCGGAGAGCTGAACGTCTCCACCTTCGGCGAGTTCGGCATGGAGGGCGCGGGAGCTGACGGCGTCATGCACGCCATGCTCGAGACCGAGCGCGGCTTCACGCTCATGGCCTCCGACCTGCCGCCG
>DASVQH010000495.1:0-17604 GCA_036389195.1 Solirubrobacteraceae bacterium | reverse complement strand
CGTCGCGCAGCGCCTCGAGCTCCCCGAGGTCGAGCATCCGCGGGCCGGCGCGGCGGACGCGCACCGGGGCCGGCGCCACGCGCGGGTAGGCGGCGCAGACCGCGGCGCCCAGCTCGCGCTCGAGCCGCGCGATCTGGTCGCGGAGCGTCCGGCGAGCGGCCCGCTCGTCGGGCTCGGTGATGACCGGCCGGGTGAGGACCGGATGCTCCAGCAGAACCACGCGTTGCACCTCCTCGAAGAGCTGCAAGCGTAGCGCGCGGTGCGCGGGACCCTCAAGCCCGCACGGGCGCCGGGACGGTCGGTTCGCGAACCTGCGCGAGCTCGCGTGGCGCGCCCGCGATCTGCCCTCCGGGGCAGTCCTCGGCGCGCACCTGGCGCCGGCCGTTGACGATCCCCACGGCGCCGAGGATCCCCCCGAAGGCGACGAGCGCCGCCGAGAGCCCCATGCCGACGTGGAAGGCGCGGACCGACGCCGCCGCCGACGCCTCCTGCAGCGCGCGCCCTTCCTGCGCCGGCAGCCCGGCCGGATCGACGATCGCCAGCGTGCGGGTCCGCACCTCGGCCGCCGCCGCGCGCCCGGCCGGCGACAGCCGCAGCCCGGCCAGGCGGTCGTCGAGGGTGCCGGAGAACTGCGCGGCGACGACGGCGCCGAGGGCGGCGATCCCCAGCAGGCCGGCGACGCGCGCCACCGCGTTGTTGATGCCGGACGCGATGCCGGCGTTGTGCTCGTCGGCGTCGGCCAGCACGGTCGCGGTGAGCGGCGCGACGGTCATCGACAGACCCAGCGCGAACACGAGGATCGCCGGCAGCAGGTCGGTCAGGTAGCTCGTGTCCTCGTCGAGCCGCAGCATCAGCAGCAGCCCGAGCGCGGCGACGAGCGGCCCGGCGCCCATCAGCAGGCGTGGCCCGCGGCGGTCCGCCAGCCGGCCCATGACGCGGGAGAGCAGGAACATCACGCCGGTGGTGGGCAGCGTGGCCAGCCCGGCCTCGAGCGCGTCGTAGCCGGCGACCTGCTGCAGGAAGAGGACGAGGAAGAAGAAGAGGATCGAGAGGCCGGCGTACATCAGGAACGTCTCGGCGTTGCCGATCGTGAAGTTGCGCCGGGTGAAGAGGTCGAGCTCGAGCATCGGGTGGCTCGCCCGGCGCTCGTAGAGCAGGAACGCGGCGAAGATCGCCACCCCGCCGAGCCCCGGCACCACCACGGCAGGATGCCCCCACCCCATGTCGGGCTGGCGGATGAGCGCGAAGACCGGCCCCGCCAGGCCGAGCACGCACAGCAGCGCCCCCGTCCAGTCGACGCGCGCGTGCTCGCGGCCCGGCCGCGGCGGGACGGCGGCGAAGATGAGCGCGAGCGTGAGCGCGACGACGGGCAGGTTGATCGCGAAGATCCAGCGCCAGTTCGCGACGTCGATCAGGTAGCCGCCGATCAGCGGCCCGAGGACCAGGGCGATGGCGCCCCAGGCGGTCCAGGTGCCGATCGCGGCGCCGCGCTCCTCGCTGTTGAACGTCGAGACGATGACGGCCAGCGCGCTCGGCGTCAGCAGCGCCCCGAAGACGCCCTGCAGCGCGCGGAACCCGATCAGCGCCTCGATCGACGGCGCCAGCGCGCAGCCCAGCGAGACGATCCCGAAGCCGGCGACGCCGAGGGCGAACACGCGCCGCTCGCCGAACAGGTCGCCGAGCGAGCCGCCGATGAGGATCAGCGAGCCCAGCGCCAGCAGGTAGGCGTTGGAGACCCACTGCTGCCCGGCCAGGCCGCCGCCGAGGTCGCCGGCGATGGAGGGCAGCGCGACGTTGACGACCGTGCCGTCGATGCCGGCCACCGACGAGCCCATGATCGCGGCGATGAGGGCGAGGCGCTTGGAGCTTGCGGCGGGGGCCGCGACGACGGAAGCCATGTTCACCGACGCTACGCATTCGCCGGCGTGCCGTCCACCCGGCCGGCCATCTGCGTCTATCCTCGTTCGCGCCATGCCGCGCAACGATCCGACCGAGACGGGCGGTCTGTTCATCGGGCGGCGGCCGGGCACCCGGCCGCTGAAGTACCGCGAGGTCCCCGAGCGCGACCTGCGCCGGATGCGGCTCGACAGCGCGCTGGCCAACCTCGTGCTGCTGGCCGAGATCGTGCTCTGCCTGACGCTGTGGGGCCCGCAGCCGCTCGGCTGGCTGTGGGTCGGCTCGCAGATCGACTACTGGTCGGGCTCGGTGATGCTCGGGATCGTCGCCGCGTTCCTCGGCCTGCTGGCGACGCTGATGGTCACGCTCGCCATCGCCGCCCGGGTCGACGGCCTGTGGCGGATCCTGCGCCGCGCCGCCGGCCACGACCAGCAGGAGGGCGTGCTGGGGCGGATCTTCATGGTCACCGCGGTGATCTGCGGCGGGGCGTTCGTCTTCTGGTTCCTGATCATCGAGGGCCCGGGCTCCTCGGTGGTGCCGCAGCGCCAGTGAAGCGCCGCCGGCGGTTCCTCGACTACTACCGGCAGTTCGAGGAGCTGAGCCCGGAGGAGGTCGCGCGCTCCTACCGCGAGCGCTCCGAGGCCTCGCGCTCGGCGGCGCTGGCCGTCGTCCATCCGCTCGACCTCAGCTCGACGGGCTGGCACGAGCCGCCGCACGCGGAGATCGTCAACGCGGCGACGTTCGCGCTGCGCCGTTCGCTCAACGCCTACCCCGACCCGACCGCGGAGCCGGCCCGCCGCGCGCTGGCCGAGCACCACGGGCTGCCCGCGGAGCGGATCGTGCTCGGGCACGGCGCGGGGGAGCTGCTCGCCGCGGCGCTGACCGCCGCGCTGCGCGACGGCGGCGAGGCGATCCTCCCCTGGCCGACCTGGCCGCCGCTGGCGGCGCTGATCGCCCGCGCCGGCGGCACGCCGGTCCCCGTGCCGCTCAACGGCGACGCGATCGACCTGCCGGCGCTCGACGCGGCGGTCCGGACGGGCACCCGTGCGATCGTCCTCGCGAGCCCCAACGACCCGACCGGCCTGGCCCTCGGCCAGGACGAGCTCGCCGCGTTCCTGCGCGGCCTGCCGGAGCGCGTGCTCGTGGTCGTGGACGAGGCGCTCGCCGACTTCCTGCCGGCGCCCGCGACCGCGTTGCCGCTGCTGGCCGTGCATCCGCGGCTGGTCGTGGTGCGGTCGCTCTCGAAGGCGCACGCGCTCGCGGGCGCGCGGCTCGGCTGGGCCGCCGGCGGCGAGGGGACGGGAGAGCTGCTGGCGACGCTGGCGCCGAGCGGCGCGGTCGGCGCCCCCGCGCAGGCGGCGCTGCTTGCGGCGCTGGAGGTCGGCGACCGGGTGCTGCCGCTGCGCCGCCAGGCCGTCGCCGACGCCCGCGTGCGGCTGGCGGCGCTGCTGGAGGGCTCGCCGGTGAGCTTCCCGGCCGGCGGCGTCACCAACTTCGCCTGGCTGCGCGCCGAGGGCCACGACAGCCGCGCGCTCGCCGCCCACCTGGCGGGCGCCAACATCGCCGTGACGCCGGGAGCGCCCTACAACGACGAGCACGGCGTGCGAGCGGCGCTGCGCGGCCCCGAGGCGGTCGACCGCCTCGGAGCCGCGCTGGCGAGCCTCTAGATCAGGTTCTCGCAGTCGCCGGACACGACGTCGACGTTGACGTCGCGGTCGACCGTGTCGACGCTCGAGCCGCAGGTCGCCTGGTCCTTGGCGCCGTCACCGGCGACGTTGAGCCGGTCCGGCCCCTCGCCGCCGTCGAGGCCGTCGACGTTGGCCCCGCCGGTGAGCGTGTCGGCGCCGTACTCGCCGTCGAGGAAGTCGAAGCCGCCGCCACCGGTGATCGTGTCGTCTCCGGCGCCGCCGGAGAGCTCGTTGTCGGCCGCGTTGCCGATCAGCGTGTCCTTGCCGCCGTTGCCCTCGGCGTTCTCGAGGTTGAGCAGCGTGTCCTTCTCGTCGGGGTAGCCGCTGACCGCGCCCCCGTTGAGGTCGATCTTCACGCCGAAGCGACGGCCGGTGTAGGACCCGACGAAGTCGCGCCCGACGCCGCCGTCGAGCGTGTCGGCGTTGATCGTCGTCAGGTCGCCGTCGCGGAGCGAGTCGTGCCCGTCGCCGCCGTACAGCTTGTCGCCCGCAGGCCCGCCGCCGCCGTCGAGCGAGTCGTCGCCCCCGTCGCCGAACACCTGGTCCACGCCCGCCGCGCCCTCGGAGAAGAACGCGTCGCCGCGGACGATGTCGTCACCGAGCCCGCCGTGCACGACGTCGTTGCCGCCGTTGCCGTCGATGTCGTCGTGGCCGTCGCCTCCGTCGGCGGCGTCGTTGCCGGGCCCGGCGTCCAGCTCGTCGTTGCCCGCGCCGGCGGTCAGCGTGTCGTTGCCGGCGCCGGTCGCGAGCGTGTCGTCGCCGCCGAGCCCCGTGACCTTGTCGGCGTCGGGCGGCGGCGAGGCGCCCGGGGGCACGTAGCTCGAGCCCGTGGACAGCGTGTTCGGCCCGTCCGTCCCGGTCACCGTGTCGTTGCCCGTCCCCGTCGAGGCGTCCTCGATCTGCTTGAGCGTGTCGTGCTCGTTGAGCTCGCCGTCGTTGTTGGTGGCGTCGGCGAGCGTCACGGTGACGTTGGCGGTGCGCTGCGAGTAGCTCACGGAGTCATGTCCGAGGCCGCCGTCCAGCGTGTCGGGCCCGGTCGTCGCCGGTTCGTCCTCCTTGGCGTTCGCGGACTGGTCGCCGTCGGAGAGCCCGTCGTCGCCGTCGTTGCCGAACAGCTTGTCGGTGCCGCCGTCGCCGGCGACCGTGTCGTTGCCGGTGCCGCCGCTGACCGTGTCGTTGCCCGGGCCGCCACGCACGCCGGCGCCGAAGCTGCCGAAGTCGTTGGCGCTCTTGTCGTCGCCGGGGCCGCCGTCGAGGACGTCGTCGCCCGTACCGCCGGCGATCGTGTCCACCCCGTCGCCGCCCTTGATGGTGTCGTTGCCGTCGCTTCCGTCGATGCCCGCGAAGCCGAACGAGCCGGGGCCGGTGTCGTTGCCTGGTCCGGCGTCGCAGACGTCGTTGCCCGGCCCCAGCGTGATCTTGTCGTCGCCGGTGCCGCCGGTGACGCGGTCGTTGTCCACCGCGCCGGACGGCAGGCCGTCGAAGCTGTCGACGGTGGCCTCGAGCGTGTCGGCGCCGTCGCCGCCGTTGAGGACGTCGCTGCCGGCGTCGGTCATGATCTTGTCGTCGCCGGCGCCGCCGTTGACGGTGTCGTTGCCCGCCTGCGTGGAGACGATGTTGGCGACCGCGGTGCCGGTCACCGTGTCGTCGCCGCTGCCCGTCGTGACGTTCTCGACGGCCGTGACCTTGTCGTTCTCGGCCGCGGGGGCGCCGTTGGGCCCGGCCGCCTCGCCGTCGTTGGCCAGCGTGTCCTGCAGGGTGAGCACGACCTTGCGCGTGCGGTCCGCGTAGTCGACGGAGTCGGTGCCGAGCCCGCCGTCCACCGTGTCGCCGTTGACGCTCTCACCGGTCTCGTCGCCGTCGTCGAGGAGGTCGTTGCCGTCGCCGCCGCTCAGGGTGTCCTTGCCGGTGCCACCGCAGACGTCGTCGCTCTCGGTCCCGCCGGACACCACGTCGTCGCCCGGCCCGCCGAAGGCGCCCGGGTTGTCGAAGTAGTTGTCGTTGCAGCGCGCGAAGGAGCTGTCGTAGCCGGGCCCGGCGTCGAGCTTGTCGTTGCCCTCGTGGCCGTTGAGGCGGTCGCTGCCGTCGCCGCCGTTGAGCGTGTCGGCGAAGACGCCCGGGCCGCCGTCGAGGAAGTCCTCGTCGTCGCCGCCGTACAGCGTGTCGCCGCCCGGCTGGGCGGTCGTCTCGCGGTCGCCCCAGAGGTCGTCGTTGCCGGCGCCGCCGCTCAGGGTGTCCGCGCCGTCGTCGCCGTTGAGGTTGTCGTTGCCGTCACCGCCGTTGACCGCGGTGTCGTTGCCGGCCCCGCCGCTCACGCCGTCGCTGCCGGCCCCGCCGTTGAGGACGTCGGCCTCGCCTTCGCCGGCGACCGAGTCGCCGTTCGGGCCGCCGGTCAGCGTGTCGACGCCGGGGCCGCCCTTGAGGTCGACGCGGGTGTCGAAGCTGTCGTTCGCCGGCTTGAGGCCGGTCGCGTTGGCCTTGTCCGCGCCGTCCCCGGCGTTGACGTAGACCGTCGAGATGGGGCCGGGGCAGGTCGCCACCTTGCCGGCGACCGAGCAGCCGGTGCCCGCGCCGTCGTCGTCGGTCAGCGTGACGCCGGTGCCGCTCTCGGTGAGCGTGACCGTGCCGTTGACCGCCTGCGTGATCGTGACGTTGTTGGCCTCGCCGGCCCCCGCGTCGTAGATGATCTCCGAGAACCCGGAGCGCACGCCGGCGGCGCCGGCGAGCGAGGGGAACGCGCAGAGCGCGAGGAGTCCGATCAGGAGCGCGGACGTCGCGCCCCACCTGCGGGAACGACGGTCCGACGCCGTCTCACCCGGCATGTGGATGACCTCCCAAGGTCGGTTTCAGGGGTCTGTCGACCCGCTTCTGGTCAGCTAACGGCCGACGACCCCGACTCTTTTTCCGGCGTCCTACGCCGAAACGGCGTACGGCACCTCAGCTCAGCGTCTCGCAGTCCCCCGCGACGACGTCGGCGGTGTCGCGATCGACGGAGTCGAGGCCGGCGCCGCACGTCGCCTGGTCCTTGGTGCCGCCGTCGTCCGTCTTGAGCTTGTCGGCGCCTTCCTCGCCGTAGACGCCGTCGGTCTGGGCGCCGCCGTCCAGGATGTCAGGGCCGAAGCCGCCGTAGATCCCGTCGTAGCCGCCGCCGCCGGAGATCGTGTCGGCGCCCTCCTCGCCGCGCAGGTCGTTGTCGCCGCCGTTGCCGACGATCGTGTCGCGGCCGGCGCCGGCGCGCGCGTTCTCGAGGTTCAGCAGCGTGTCCTTCTCGCCGGCGTAGCCGCTCACCGCACCGCCGAGGAGGTTGATGGTGACACCGAAGGAGCGGTCCTCGTAGGAGCGGACCGTGTCGTGCCCGACGCCGCCGTCGAGGGTGTCGGCGTTCGGATCGCCGCCGTACGCGTGCTCGTCGGCGTCGTCGAGCGAGTCGTCCCCGTCGCCGCCGTAGAGCTTGTCGCCCCCCGGGCCGCCGCCGCCGTTGAGCCGGTCGTCGCCGCCCTCGCCGAAGAGCTGGTCGGGCCCGGCCGGCTCGCCGAAGCCGTCGCCGTCGAGGCGGTCGTCGCCGATCCCCGCGTGCATGACGTCGCCGCCGCCGTCGCCGGCAAGGCGGTCGTTGCCGGCGCCGCCGTCGAGGCTGTCGCTTTCGGCACCGGCGATGAGCGCGTCGGTGCCGTCGCCGCCGGTCAGCGTGTCCACGCCCTTGCCGGTCTGGATGTAGTCGTCGCCGCCCAGCCCCAGGACCTTGTCGGCGTCGGGCTGCGAGGTGCCCGAGGCGACACCGGTGCTGGTCTGGACGTAGTTGCCCGCGGCGGAGCCGGTGACGGTGTCGTTCCCCGAGCCCGTCGAGGCGTCCTCGACGTAGCGGACGGTGTCGTGCTCGCCGGCCTCGCCGTCGTTGTTGGTCGTGTCGCCGAGCGTCAGGATCACGTTGGCCGTCCGGGAGCCGTAGTCGACGGAGTCGCGGCCCAGGCCGCCGTCGACGACGTCGGGGCCGACCGTCGAGGGGATGCCGCCGTCGGGATAGCCCGGCAAGTCGCCGTCGCGGAAGTCGTCGTCCCCGTCGTTGCCGAAGAGCTTGTCGGTGCCCGAGCCACCCCTGACGGTGTCGTCGCCCGCGCCGCCGGTCACCGTGTCGTCGCCGAGGCCGCCGTCGAGGCCGCCGCTGAAGCCGTAGGTCGCGAGGTCGTCGCCGGCGCCGCCGTCGATCGTGTCGTCGCCGGGGCCGCCCTCGATCTCCTCGGCGCCGTCGCCGCCCTTGATGACGTCGTCGCCGGCCTCACCCTCGATGGGCACGCGATCGCCGAAGTCGTCGATGCCGCCGTCGTCGCCGGCGCCGGCGTCGCACGTGTCGTCGCCCGGCCCGAGCGCGATCCGGTCGTTGCCGAGCCCGGCCGTCACGCGGTCGTCGTCGCCGGTCGTCGTGGACGACCCCGGCGCGGCGGCGTCGACGACGTCGTGGCCGTCGCCGGAGGTGACGACGTCGTTGCCGAGGGCGGTCGTGACCCTGTCGTTGCCGCCCAGCGCGGTGACCGTGTCGTTGCCGGCGGACGTCTTGATCGTGTCGTCGCCCGGCGTGGAGGTGATCGCGTCGTCCCCCTCCCCCGTGGTGATGATCTCGACACCGAGCACCTTGTCGCCCTCGGCCGGCGGGACGTTGTTCGGGCCCGCCGGCTCGCCGTCGTTGGCGGTGAGGTCGTTCTCGGTGATCACGACGCGGCGGGTCCGGTACGTGTAGCTGACGCCCGTGCTGTCGACGCCCGGGCCGCCGTCCATGACGTCGGCCTCGTGGCCGTCGCCGAAGATCACCTCGGACTGCAGGACGTCGTCGCCCTCCCCGCCGGTCAGCGTGTCCTTGCCCGCGTCGCCGCAGAGGTAGTCGCTGCCGGCGCCCCCGGCGATCGTGTCGTCGCCCGGGCCGCCGATCAGCGCGTAGCTGTTGAACGCGGCGCCCGTCTCGCACACGGTGTAGCCGGTGTCGTCGCCGGGACCGCCGTCGAGCTTGTCGTTGCCCTCGCCGCCCTCGAGCCGGTCCTTGTCGTCGCCCCCGTTGAGCGTGTCCACGAAGACGCCGTCGCCGCCCTGCAGGTAGTCGCGCGCGGGGCCGCCCGTGACCGTGTCGGCTCCCGCGCCGCCGTCGGCCGTCAGCGCCGCGGTCTTCAGGCCCGCGCCCGACGCCTTGTCGGCGCCGTCGCCGAGGGTCAGCCGCACGCCCGAGTGCGCGCCCGGGCAGGTGGCGGTCTTGGCCGAGACGGTGCAGCCCCCGACGCCGTCGCCGTCGGTGAGCGGCGGGGTGCCGTTCTCCTTCAGCGTGATGGCGCCGTCGAGCGCTTGCGTGATCGTCAGCGAGTTGGCCTCGCCCGCGCCGGCGGTGTAGGCGATCGTCCCGAACCCGTCGTCGGAGAGGCTCCCGGCCTGGGCGACGGCCGGCAGCGCGAACGACGTCGTGAGTGCGAGGAGGAGAGCGAGGCGCATGGCCAATCAACGGCGCAGCCCCGGCTTCTTTTGCTCGCCCTCCTACGCCGAAACGGCGTAGCGGCCACGTCAGCCGTCGAGAAGGATCTCCTCGCAGACCCAGAAGGCCTCCTCGGCGTGGATGGAGGGCACGCCCGCGACGAGGACGCTGAACAGCAGCATCCGCGTGGTCTCGGCCGTCACCCCGTGACCGGGTGCGCGGTCTCCGAACAGGACGGCGAGCGGGCCGCTTGCGTCGGCGACGACGAGCCGGCCGCCGGGGACCGCGGGGGCTCCGCCGAAGCGCCCGAGCGGCTCGCGCTCGCGCGCCTGGCGGATGCCCAGCGGCCCGTCGACGCGCTCGGCGTCGAGCGCCCACACCGGGAGCCCCGTCTCCATGACCGCGACCGTGAGCGCGTCGTCGAGCCGGTTGCGCGACTCGAAGCCGCCGGCCTTCAGGCGCTCGACGGCGAGCTCCTCGACCGGTATCCGGTCGACGTCGGGGTCGAGGCCGATGTGGCGGAAGAAGATGCGGTAGGCGGCCGGGATCGGCTGCTGGCGCAGCATCACCGCCTGCGGGCCGCGGAAGCGGTCGGACATGTCGCGCAGCCGCTGCTGGAGCTCGGGCGGGCTCGGGCCCGGGAGGGCGGCGAGCTCGACCGACAGGATCCGCAGCTCGGGGAACTCGGCGCGGACCTCGGCGTCGACCCAGCCCGCGACGACCTCGGGCTCCTCCCCGTCCACGCCTCAGCCGCCGATCGCCCGCAGCCGGCGCTCGAGCGCCGGCGCGTCCAGGCGTCCCAGCGAGGTCGACTCGACCCGCCCGCCGCGGCGCGCGAAGGTGATCGTGGGGCAGATGCCGACCGCGTAGAGGTTGGACACCGCGCCGTCGTGGTCGTAGCCGACCGGGATGGTCCAGCCGCGCTCGCGGATCGTCCGCCGCAGCGCGGCGACGTCGCCGCGCACCGCCACGGCGGCGAACTGCACCGCCGGGTGGCGGGCCTTGACCTCCTGCATCACGTCGACCTGGTCCTCGCAGCGCTGCGAGCCGGTGGCCACGAACGCCAGCGCCACGGGGCCGCGCTCGGCCAGCTCGCACGAGTTCAGGAGGTCCGGCGCGCGGACCTCGCAGGCGGGCCGGCGGCCCTCGGCGCCCGAGCCGGGCTTGGCGGCGACGTTGGCGTCGCACGGCCGCGCGTCGCCGCCCACCTCGCAGGTGCGCGTCGACGTGGCCAGCACCATCGAGAACGGCGGCAGCGGCTTGCCGGGGGTGACGCCGCGCGAGCCGGGCGCCTCGGTCTTGAAGGTGTTGAGCGTGATGTAGGCGAGGGCGAGGATGACCACCACGCCGAGGATCCAGGTGTAGGTGGAGGCGCGGGCCGGCGGGCGCGGCGGCGCCGGCCGCACGGGCGGCGGCTCGGCCTTCGCGGGCGCCGCGTCGTGCGGCGGCGCGGGGTCGCGCCGCCCGAACGGCCCGTCGCTCACGAGACGACCAGCGCCTGGGGCGCCGCAGCCTTCAGCCGCGTGCGCAGCCACTTGAGCTGGATCGCCGTCTCGGACTCACACTCGCCGACCACCGCGAGCAGCTCCTCGTCGCGCAGGCCGCGGGCCGCCTGGCCCACCAGCGTCCACGCGATATCGCACTCGGCGGCCATCAGGTAGAGGTCCTGCAGGTCGCGCAGCAGGCCGAGCCCGCCGGTCCGCGTCCCGTGGAAGATCTCCGAGTGCAGGCGCTCGGGCTCCTCGGGCGCCTCGGCCCCGTAGCGCTCGACGAACGGGTGCAGCCGCTCCGCGTGCGCCTCGCACTGGCGCGCGAGCTTGCGGCCGAGGTGGAGCACGTCGGCTTCCTCGGCGTGGCCGGCCGCGACCTCGCGGAACGCGTCGGCGAGGCGCACCTGGGCCAGGTGCAGCAGCCCGAGGTAGTGGGCGACGTGCACCTCAGGCCGCCTTGCGCACGCGCACCGCCGCGACCTTGAACAGCGGCTGGTGGGAGACGGGGTCCCACGCCGTCACCGTCAGCTCGTTGGCCGCGCGCGGCGGCGCGCCGGCCGGCTGGTCCCACGAGCCGTAGTGGAACGGGACGAAGACGACGCCCGGCCGGACGCCGTCCACGCGCGCCGGCCCCTCGATCGCCCCGCGCGGCGACTCGACGCGCACGCGGTCGCCCTCCCCGACGCCCAGGCCGGCCGCGTCGGCGGCGCTCAGCTGGACCCAGACGTCGGGCGCCGCGGCCTGCAGCTCGGGCGTGCGCCCGGTCTTCGTGCGCGTGTGGAACTGGAAGATCGTCCGGCCGGTGGTGAGCAGCAGCGGCCAGTCCTCGCTCGGCACCTCGGGTGACGGCTCGTAGTCGGCGGGGTGCAGGAACGCCCGCCCGCCCGGCTCCTTGGCCCGGTACTCGTCCTCGGTGAACGCCGCGCCGGTCACGAGGTCGTGGCCGTAGCTCTCGGCGTAGTCGGGGTCGGTGTTGAACACGCCGTCGGTGTAGAGCCGCTCGGTCCCGTCCGGCGCGGCCTCGGTGCACGGCCACTGGATCCCGTTGCGCTCGCGCAGCCTCGCGTAGGAGAGCCCGCTGTAGTCGCAGGGGCGCCCGCGCGAGCAGGCCTTCCACGCCTCGAAGGCGCCTTCGGCGTCGCGCCACTTGATCAGCGGCGCGCCGTCGCGGTCGCGCAGGTCCATCCGCACCGCGTAGTCGAGGAAGATGTCGAGGTCGGCGCGCGCCTCGCCGGGCGGCTCGACGCCCTTCTCGGACAGGTGGACGGTGCGGTCGACGCTCGTGAAGGTCCCGGTCTTCTCGCCCCACGTCGCCGCGGGCAGCACGACGTCGGCGAGCTCGGTGGTCTCGGTCCGGAACAGGTCCTGCGCGACCACCAGCAGCTCGGGGCGGCGCAGGATGTCGCGGATCCGCGGCAGGTCGGGAAGCGAGACGGCGGGGTTGGTCGCGCTGATCCACAGCAGCTCGATCGAGCCCTGCTCGGCGTAGCGGAAGATCTGCATCGCGTGCGTCGGCGGCGCCCAGTGCGGGATCGTGTCGACGTCGACGTTCCACAGCTCGGCCAGCTCGGCGATGTGCGCCTCGTTGTCCCAGTTGCGCAGGCCCGGCATGTCCCCGTCGGCGCCGGTCTCGCGCGTGTTCTGGGCGGTCGGCTGGCCGTTCATCTGGTACAGGCCGGCGCCGGGCCGGCCGAGCATCCCGCGCAGCAGGTGGAGGTTGTTGACCTGGCAGGCCGCCGCCGTGGCCTGGTTGGACTGATAGAAGCCCTGCAGGACGGTCGAGAGGAGGCGCTCGCAGGTCCCCACGAGCTCGGCCGCCGCCTCCACCGCGGCCGCCGGGACGTCGCAGACTTCGGCCACCCGCGCCGGCGTCCACGGCTCGACCGCCGCGGCCAGCGCCGAGAAGCCGAGCGTGTGGCGCGCGACGTAGTCGTCGTCGGTCCAGCCGCGCGCGATGACCTCGCGCAGCAGGCCGTTCATGAGCGCGACGTTGGTGCCGCTGCGCGGGGCGAGGTGGACGTCGGCCTCGCGCGCGACCGGGGTGGTGCGCGGATCGACGCAGAGCAGGCGCGGCGGGTCGGCGCCGCGGCGGCGGTCGAGCATCCGCATCCACAGCACGGCCTGCGTCTCGGCGACGTTGTGGCCGAACAGCGCCAGCGCGTCGCAGTGGTCGACGTCGGCGTAGGAGCCGGGCTGCCCGTCGGTCCCGAAGGAGGCCTTCAGCGCCGCCGCCGCCGTGGCGGTGCACAGACGGGTGTTGCCGTCCATGTGCGGGCTGCCGAGGCCGCCCTTGCCGATCACCCCGAGCGTGTAGTACTCCTCCAGGAAAAGCTGGCCCGAGGTGTAGAAGCCGAAGCGCCCCCAGCCGCCCGGCTGCGCCAGCAGCTCGCGGGAGCGCTCGACGATGCGGCCCATCGCGGTGTCCCAGTCGCACTCGACGAGGCGGCCAGCCTCGCGGATCAGCGGCCGCGTCAGCCGGTCGGGCGACGCGTTGGCCTGCCAGCCGTAGAGGTCCTTGGGGTCCAGGCGGCCGTGGTTGACGCGGTCCTCCGCGCGGCCGCGGACGCCGACGATGCGGCCGCCGGCCACGGCGAAGTCGTAGCCGTCGCCGTTGGAGTGCAGGATCGACGCCGTCTGCACCCAGCGCTCGACGTCGGACTCGGCGATCCCGTCCGCCAGCAGCGCGTCGACGCGCTCGGGCCAGCGCTCGCCGGCCGCGTAGGGCGTCCGGGGGCCCCACGGGTCGGCGATCCGGTCCGGCGCCAATCAGGCCTCCTCGTGGCGCCGGGGCGGCATCCGACCAGGAGGCGGCTCGGAGGACGCGTCGCGGGCGGGGGGCTCGCAGCTGCGGACCTCCTTGACGCCGGGGTTGAGCTCGATCGGGTCGCCGTTGTGCACGATCTCCAGCGCCTCGCCCTGCACGAGCTCGTAGACCGCCTCCTTGGCGTTGACCTCGACCTCCAGGCGGCGCCCGCGGTAGACGAGCCGGAAGTTCAGCCGCGTGAGGCGGCTCGGGAGCCGCGGCGCGAACGACAGCGTCTCGCCGTGGTCGCGCAGCCCGCCGAACCCGCAGACCGCCAGCAGCCAGGCGCCCGAGAGCGCCGCGAGGTGGACGCCGTCCTTGGTGTTGAACGCGAGGTCGCGCAGGTCGATGAACGCGGTCTCCGACAGGTAGTCGTAGGCGAGGTCCGGCTGGCCGACCTCGACGGCGACGATGCCCTGGATCGCGGCCGACAGCGACGAGTCGCGCACCGTGATCGGCTCGTAGTACTCGAAGTCGCGCACCTTCTGCTCGTGGCTGAACTGGTCCCCGAACATGAACAGCGCGAACACCAGGTCCGCCTGCTTGATGACCTGGCTGGAGTACAGGAGGTAGTTGTGGAAGTGCAGCAGCAGCGGATACTGGTCCTTGGGGGTGCCCTCGAAGTCCCACTTGCGCAGGCGCGTGAAGCCCGTGGACTGCTGGGTGATCTTCAGGTCGTGGTCGTAGGGGATGACGATGGCCTTGGCGGCGTCGCGCCAGCCGGCGATCTCCTCCTCGTCGACGCCCAGCTCGCCCGCGCGCTGCGGGTGGCGCACGGCGACGTCGGCGGCGACACGCAGGTTCCGCGCCGCCATCAGGTTCGTGTAGACGTTGTTGTCGACCAGCGCGGTGTACTCGTCGGGCCCCGTCACGCCGTCGATGCGGAAGTTCCCCTGCGCGTCGTGGTGGCCGATCGAGCGCCACAGGCGCGCGGTGCCCACGAGGAGGTCCAGGCCCGGGCCGGCTTCGAACTCCTCGTCGCCGGTCGCCCACAGGTACCGGCGCACGGCGTCGGCGATGTCGCCGTTGATGTGGAACGCCGCGGTCCCGGCCGGCCAGTAGCCCGAGCACTCCTGCCCGCGGATCGTCCGCCACGGGAACGCGGTGCCCTTCAGCCCGAGCTCCTTGGCCCGGGCCTCGGCCAGGTCCATGGTCGAGTGGCGCCAGCGCAGCGCGTCGCGCGCCGCCTCGGGCGCGATGTAGGTCAGGACCCCGAGGCTGTAGGTCTCCATGTCCCAGAACGAGTGGCCGTCGTAGCCGCTGCCGGTCAGGCCCTTGGCCGGGATCGCCCGCTGCTCGGCCCGGACGGCCGACTGGACGACGTGGAAGATGGCGAAGCGGATCGCCTGCTGCAGGGCGGGGTCGCCCTCCAGCTGGACGTCCGACCGCTCCCAGACGTCGTCGAGGTACTCGCGCTGCGCCTTGACGAGGCCGTCCCACCCGGTCCGCTTCGCGGAGGCCAGCGCCGCGTCGACCTGGTCGCGCAGCGAGGGCAGCGTCCGCTGGCTCGACCAGCCGTAGGCGATGAACTTGACCACGCGCAGGGTCTCCCCCGGGTCGAGCTCGGTGCTGATGGTGATGCGCGCGAGATCCGGGTCGCTCTCGGTCGCGGTGATGGTCTCCTGCGGGCCGTCGATGGTGTGGTCCATCCCGGCGGCCATGCGCAGGCCGCTGGCGCGGGTCCGGTGGACCAGCTCCGCCCGCACCCCGTGGCAGGTGTTGAGCTCGGACTCCAGCGGCGCGCGCAGCGCGGCGGCGGCGCGGGGGTCGTCCTCGCCGTTCTCCGGCGCGGGCTCGTTGGCCACGAGCTCGGACTGCACGACGATCCGCGCGCCGGCCTCCAGCGGCTCGACCTCGTAGCTGATCGCGGCGATCGAGCGGTGCACGAACGACACCAGCCGGGTCGTGCGCACCCGCACCCCCTGCCCCGCCGGCGACACCCACTCGACCTCGCGGTGCAGCAGCCCCGTCTGCAGGTCGAGCCGGCGCTCGTGGTTGACGAGGGTCCCGTAGCGGACGTCGAAGGGCTCGTCGTCGACCAGCAGGCGGATCACCTTGCCGTCGGTGACGTTGATCATCGTCTGGCCGTCCTCGGGGTACCCGTAGCCGGACTCGGCATAGGGCAGCGGCCGGACCTCGTAGAAGCCGTTGAGGTACGTCCCCAGCGCGCCGGCCGGCTCCCCCTCCTCGAGGTTGCCGCGCAGGCCGATGTGGCCGTTGGACAGCGCGAAGACCGACTCGGTCTGGCCGATGATGTCGAGGTCGAGCTCCTTCTCGGTGACGGCCCAGGGCTCGACCGCGAAGACGTCCTGCTCGATCACGACGACGGCTTCTCGAGCAGCTCGGCGAGGTCGTCGACGACGATGTCGGCGCCCTTGCGCTTGAGCGCGTCGGCCTGGTTGGAGCGGTTGACGCCGACCACCCAGCCGAAGTTGCCGGCCCGCCCGGCCTGCACCCCGGCTTGCGCGTCCTCGAACACCGCCGCCTCCTTCGGGTCGGCGCCGAGCCGGCGCGCGCCCTCCAGGAACGTGTCGGGCGCCGGCTTGCCGGCCAGGCCCTCCTGCTCGGCCACCTTGCCGTCGATCCGCTCCTCGAACAGGTGGTCGATCCCCGCCGCCTTCAGCACGTCCTCGCAGTTGGTGCTCGCGGAGACCACCGCCCGGCGCAGCCCCTGCTCGCGGGCGGCCTCGGCGAAGCGCACGGAGCCCTCGTAGGGCTCGACGCCCGCCTCGTGGATCAGCTTGAGGACGAGGTCGTTCTTGCGCAGGCCGAGGCCGTGGATGGTCTCGGCGTCGGGGCCGTCGGAGGCGGCGCCCATCGGCAGCTCGATGCCGCGCGAGTCCAGAAAGGACTTCACGCCGTCGAGGCGCGGCTTGCCGTCGACGTACTCGTCGTAGTCCGTCGGGCGGTCGAACTCCTCGAACGGCTGGTCGTGGCGGGCGTACCAGTCGCGCAGGAAGTCGTCGAACATCTCCTTCCACGCCCGCGCGTGGATCTTCGCGGTCTGGGTCAGCACCCCGTCGAGGTCGAACAGGCAGGTGGTGATGCCGGCGGGAAGGTCGAGCATGGGCGGACTCTAGACCGGCACCTCGGTGGGGCGCGACACTTCCCCGCCGTCGCGCCGCGGCCGGGCGGGCGCCCGGCGCTCGGCGATCACCAGCACCGCGGGCAGGACCGCCAGCACGCCGAGCAGCGAGACGGACAGGTCGATGACGGTCACGCGCCCGAAGTCCTGCAGCATCTCGACGTCGGAGAACGCCAGCACGGCGAAGCCGGCGATCGCCGTCGTGCCCGAGGCCAGCACCGCCGCGCCGGTCGAGCGGTAGGTGCGCCGCAGCGACTCGCCGGAGCTGTAGCCGCGGCGGCGCTCCTCGCGGTAGCGCGCGCTGAGCAGCACGGAGAACTCGGTGGAGATCGCGATGACCAGCGCCCCCAGCGTCGCCGACATGGGGTTGAGCGGCACGCGCAGCGCGAACAGCACGAGCGCCGACCAGCCCGTGGCCAGCGCGATCGGGACGACCGGGACCCAGGCGTGCTCCCAGCGGCGGTAGACGAGCCGCAGGACCAGCAGGACGGCGAGCAGGCCGGCGGCCAGCGTGCCGAGCCGACGCAGGGGCGAGGACAGCTTCGCGTTGGCCTCGGCGGCGAGCACAGGCAGCCCGGCGAGCTCCGCGCGCACCCCGGGCGGCCTGCCCGCGGCCAGGCGGCGCCGCATGTCCTGCATGACCTCCTGCTGACGCTCCAGCGGCAGCAGCTTGATGCCGAAGGCCAGGGTCGCGGTGCGCCTGTCGGCGGTGATCACCGCCTGGGAGAAGTACGCCGGCACGGTGTCCAGCAGCGCGCGGACGTCCTCGCGCCGGGTCGTGGCGGCGGGGTTGCGGAACAGGTCGGGCAGCGAGAGCGCCGAGCAGATGTCCGCCTTCCCGCAGCCGTTCTTCGGGGTCGAGCCGTAGGCCTTGAGCAGCTTGGCCTGGTAGTCGCGCATCCAGGCGATGGCCTTCGGGTCGGTGAGGTCGGCGCCCGAGACGACGACGTCGACCTCGCCGGCCACCCCGGTCAGCCGCTGCAGCTCGTTGAGGTCGCGCAGCGCCGGGAGATCCTGCGGCACCAGGCGGTTGAGGTCGGACTCGACGCGCGTCTGGGTGTCGACGACCCAGCCGGCGCAGGCCAGCGCGAGGCCGACGGCGAGCACGCGGCCGGGGCGCTCCAGCGCCGCCCGCAGCACGCCGGCCCCCGCGCGGGCGCCCAGCCGTCCCGCCGCGCGGCCGGGGCGCG
>DASVQH010000494.1:0-4354 GCA_036389195.1 Solirubrobacteraceae bacterium | reverse complement strand
GCCGCCCAGGAGCGGTTGGGCCCGCTCGCGGACGGGCAGGGATATGGAGCGCCAGGGCGAACCTGCGGTCCAGGAGACCGGCGGTGCTGCCGCAGCGACGGTCATACTCTTGCCACCGCGACCCCACCGAGGGAGCGACCTACGCCCATGTCCTTCTTCGACGAGGACGTCCCAACCCGCCGCAGGACCACTCCGCCGCGCCCGCGGCGAGGCGCGCCCGCGGGCCGGAGCGGCGGTGGTGGCGGCGGCGGGAGCGAGCAGCAGCAGCTGCTCGTGCGCCGGGGCGTGGCCGCCGGCGTCCTGATCGTCTTCCTGCTCCTGGTGCTCTTCGCCGTCAACTCGTGCCGCTCCAGCGCCCACGAGAACGCGCTGAAGGACTACAACCGCGAGGTCGCGGACATCGGCTCGCGGTCGGCGGGCCAGGTCGGGCGCACCCTCTTCCAGCAGCTCGCCGGCGAGGCCGCCGCCGGATCGCCCACCGACCTGCAGACCGCGGTCGCGTCGCTGCGCGCCGAGGCCGAAGGCCAGCTGCGCAGCGCGGAGGACCTGTCGGTGCCCGACGAGATGGTCGCCGCCCAGCGCTCGCTGCTCATCGCGCTCGAGTGGCGTCGCGACGGGCTGACCGTCGTCGCCCAGCGGGTCCCGGACGCGCTCGGCGACGAGGGCGACGCCGCCGAGGAGGCGGTGGCCGCCATCGCCGGCCAGATGCAGGTCTTCCTGGCCTCCGACGTCATCTACGCGACGCGCGTGCGGCCGCTGATCGAGGCCGCGCTGCGCAAGGAGGAGATCGGCGGCCAGCGGACGCCCGACTCGGTCTTCGTCCCGGACATCAGCTGGCTGAACCCGGCCACCGTCGCCGACCGGCTCGGCAGCGGCGGCGGGTCGGGCGGCGGCGGGACGGACACCGGCGAGCCGGCGCCCGGCCTCCACGGCACCGGGCTGACCAGCGTCGCGGTCGGGGACACGACGCTCTCCACCACGGGCGCGAACCGCATCGCGGCGGCCGGCCCGCCCACCTTCAACGTCCAGTTCGCCAACCAGGGCGAGAACGACGAGCAGAACGTCCGCGTCGACGTGTCCGCGACGGCCGGCGGCCGCACCATCAAGGGCTCCGACACCGTCGACACGGTCGCCCGCGGGGCCACCGCCACGGCGTCCGTGCGGCTCCCGCGCACCCCGCCGACCGACACGGCGGTCGAGATCACCGTGCGGGTGAAGGCGGTGCCGGGCGAGAAGAAGACCGACAACAACGAGCAGACCTACCAGGCGCTGTTCACGGGCTGAGGCGCGTCGCGTCCCGCGGCCGGTCGCGAGCGCGCGACGGACCGTATCCTCACCCGCCGATGACCCAGCTCGACGACCCGGCCGGCATCGCGGCGCTCGCCGCCGGAGGCGTGGCGCTCGTCGCGCTGCTGCTCGCGCTCGTGCTGGCCATGCGGGTGCGGCGGCTGCGAGCGGCGCAGCAGGCGGTCCTCGGCGGCGCCGGGACGCAGGACCTCGTCGCCCACGCGGCCGGGCTGCAGGACGCCGTCGCCGGGCTGCACGAGCGCGTCGAGGAGGTCACCGCGCACCTGGACGCGCGGATGGCGGCGGTCGAGGAGCGGCTCGACGGCGCCATCGCCTACCGCTCGCTGGTCCGCTACGACGCCTACGGCGAGCTCTCCGGGCACCAGTCGACGACGATCGCCCTGCTCGACGCCCACCGCAACGGCGTCGTCCTCTCGTCCATCGCCCACCGCGACACGGCGCGCCTGTACTGCAAGCAGGTGGTGGCCGGCGAAGGCGAGCTGCAGCTCTCGCCGGAGGAGGTCGAGGCCATCCGGCTCGCCATCGCCGGGGGCGAGACCTCCCGCATCCTCGGCTGATGCGCGTCGGCTACCTCGGCCCGCCGGGGACCTACAGCCACGAGGCGGTGCTGCGCGTGCAGGGGGCGGCCGGCGACTCCTCCGCCTGGACGCTGGTCGCCCAGCCGTCGGTCCACGCCGCCGTCCTCGCCGTCCAGGCGGGCGAGGTCGACCGGGCGCTGGTGCCGATCGAGAACTCGCTGGAGGGCTCGGTCAACGCGACGCTCGACGCGCTCGCGCTGGAGGCGCCCGACGTCGTGATCGCCGGCGAGGTCGTCCACGCGGTCCATCACTGCCTCATCGCCGCCGCGCCGGTCGAGCTCTCGGCGGTGCAGGTCGTCGCCTCCCATCCGCAGGCCAGCGCCCAGTGCGCCGGGTTCCTGCGCGCCGAGCTCCCGAACGCCGCCGTCCTCCCGGCCGCCTCGACCGCCGACGCCGTCCGGCGCGTCGTCGCGGGCCCGGCGCCCGGCGAGCCGGCCGGCCCGTGGGCGGCGATCGGCGCGCGGGCGGCCGCCGAGCTCTACGGCGGGACGGTCCTGCGCGCGGACATCGAGGACGACGCCGGCAACGAGACGCGCTTCGCGTGGCTGGCGCCGGCGGGGAGCGAGCCGCTCGACGCGCCGGGGGCCGCGCGCTTCAAGACCGCGCTGGTCTGGTGGGGCGCCGGCTCGACCTCCCCCGGGTGGCTCGTCCGCTGCCTCTCGGAGTTCGCGTTCCGCGGCGTGAACCTGACCCGGATCGAGTCGCGCCCGCTGCGGCGCGCCGGGATCGGCGAGTACATGTTCTTCGTCGACCTCGACGGCCACGGCGACGACGCGGCGGTCGCCGAGGCGATCTCGGCGCTGCGCGGGCACGCGTCGGCCGTCCGGGTGCTCGGGACGTTCCCCGCCGCGCGGGGTTGAACCCACGCCGTTCCCGCGCCAGGCCGCGGGTTCGAGGGGGCCGCTCGGCTACTATCCGCGGCGGACATGGCCAGCGCCGTCCCCCCAGTACCACTGGGGTTCGTGCCGTCAGCAGACCACCAGCGGCACGGACCCGAACCCGGCGGCAACGTCCGCTGGTCTGGTGGCCGCGTGCTCGTCCTCAACGCGACGTTCGAGCCGATCAACGTCTGCACGGTCCGCCGCGCGACGGTCCTGCTGCTCAAGGAGAAGGCCGAGCTGCTCGAGCAGGGCACGTTCGACCTCCACTGGGCCACCGGCTCGCTCCCACGGCCGGTGGTCATCCGGCTCGTGACCTACGTCCGCGTCCCGCGCGACACGCACAAGCGCAAGATCACCCGCCGCGCGGTCTTCGCGCGCGACGGCTGGGAGTGCCAGTACTGCGGCGCCCGCACGAGCCTCACGGTCGACCACGTCATCCCGCGCTCCAAGGGCGGCGGGTCGAGCTGGGAGAACATCGTCGCCTCCTGCGCGCCGTGCAACCGCCGCAAGGGCGACCGGCTCCCCCACCAGATCGGCATGCACCCGCGCGTGACGCCGCGCGTCCCCAACCCGCAGATCTTCATCCAGCTCGCGTCGCCGACGATCCCGGCGACGTGGCGGCAGTATCTGGCGACTGCGTGACGTTGTTGCCCTGGCCTGCGTTGCGGCCTGGCGTGGTGGTCCGTTGGCCGCGCTGCTTGGGCGCGGGATGGACGTCTTCAACTGCTCATCGAAGGAACGCGAGTTGGAGTGGAGCTCCCTCCCGCGCGCCCTCTGGGGGGGCATAACCTCCCTTCGGCTCGCCTCGCCGGCATCGGAGTGAGGTTGTGCACGGTATAGCGAGAACAACCTCACTTCGGCCGCGCTGAGCTCCGAGCGGTTGAGGTTATTCCCCCTGAGAAGCGGTCCATCGGAGGCCACCACTGCCCTTCCCCTTCAGAGAGCAGTCCGCCGTTCAGTAGCGCCCACGCATCTCGGCCCCGGGGACCGCCGACTCCATCCCGCGGCGCCGGCAGCACCCTTAACGACGAAGGGCGCCTTCGACGAGGCGCCCTTCGCTTGCAGCAAGTGCTGGATGAACCACCATCGGGCCTGCTCATACCGGAGGGACCAGTCCCGGCGCCCGAAGGCGGGGTGTCACGGTGTGGACTCCGCCAGCGCGGTCCAGCATTCCGGTCGCTTAGCGGCCGGACACCTCCAGGGTCCCGCAAGAACTGTCACTCAACGTACGGACCACCTCCTTTCTCTGGTATCGCCAGAGTAGCGAACCCGGGAGACGGTGTGGGGCACTCGTAACGGAACAGACCGCAGGGGCGTTTCCGGGCCCCCGCGGCGGTGTTCCGCGCTACTCGTCGTCGAGGTCGCCGGGCTGCCCGTCGTCCTCCATCTCGGGCGTGTCGGGGACGATCTCGTCGTCGTCCGCGACGGCGACGTCGCCGTCCGCGCCGGCGTCCGGGAGCAGCGGCTGGGCGACCCCGTCCGGCGCCTGCGCCGCGGCGGCGGCGGTCTCCTCGTCGCTCTCGACGACGAGGGCGACGGCCGAGACGACGTCCTCCTCGCGCAGGTTCATGACGCGCACGCCCTGCG